>NZ_WTLD01000008.1:0-6283 GCF_011379025.1 Polaribacter sp. 11A2H | reverse complement strand
TTATTTATTGTAGAAGTTCATTTCATCTATATATTCCCAAACTTCTTTAGGTAACAGAGGTTGTATGTTCTTTTTTTCTTTTCGAGCCTTCCTTATCATGGTAGAAGATATTTGTACAATAGGAGCCTCTACTTTATGAATTTTAGGATGATTTTTAAATTGATCATCCATAACGCCTTCTGCAATTCTAGGGTACACATAAATATGATGATGTTCTAAAATGGTTTCATAATTTTTCCATTTATGTAAACTTTTTAGATTGTCTTCTCCCATAATTAAACAGAATTCTTTGTTTGGGTACATATCAGAAACGTGTGCTAACGTATGAACTGTGTAGTTAGGTTGTGGTAAATTAAACTCTATATCTGATGGTTTTATTTTCTGGTAATTAGCGGTTGCTCTATAGATCATTTCAAAACGTTCATGATTATCTAGTAAAGAGCTTTTTTTCTTAAACGGATTGTGAGGCGTAACAACCATCCAGATTTCATCTAAATCAGAATTTTCTACCATGTGATTGGCAATAATTAAATGCCCAATATGCATGGGGTTAAACGTACCAAAATATAAACCTATTTTCATCTTTATGCTTTTAGCTGTTCGCCTTTTGCCTTTAGTTCAATTCTAAAAAATTACTCATTAACTCTTCTGCTTCTTGCAAAGCATCTTCTAAAATGTAATTTTTTATAATTTTATCAAATTGTGGTGCAGTTGCTAATTCTACAGAAGCTTTTGCAATACGCATATTTATTTTGTCTTCACTTTCTGTAGAACGTTTCTTTAAACGAATTTTTAACTCGTCTACACTTGGTGGCTTTACAAAAACAGATAACGTTTCTTCTGGATATTTCTTTTTAATACGCAATCCGCCAACTACATCAATATCAAAAATAACGTGTTTTTTTAAGGCCCAAATGCGCTCTACCTCACTTTTTAAAGTTCCGTAGAAGTTGTCTCTATAAACTTCTTCCCACTCTAAAAATTCATCACTTTTAATTTTATCCTTAAATGCTCTTAAGTTGATAAAGTAATAGTCTTTACCGTCTATTTCTTCTCCTCTAGGTTCTCTAGAAGTAGCAGAAATAGAAAATTCTAGATTAAACCTTTCTTGTTTTAATAAATGGCGTACAATAGTTGTTTTACCTGAACCTGAGGGTGCAGAAAAGACGAATAATTTCCCTTTAAAATCTGACATATATTTTATTATTTGTCATGCTGAACTTGTTTCAGCATCTTGTAATTAGTATCTTGTAATAGTTACATGGTTTTTTTAACCTTGTAGAAAATATTACAATACATTTAAAATTTGTTCTTTAATTTGTTCTAGCTCGTTTTTCATTTGAATAACGGCTTTTTGCATAGGTGCAAAATTGGCTTTAGAACCAGTAGTGTTTATTTCTCTACCCATTTCTTGAACAATAAATCCTAATTTTTTACCATTAGAATCTTTAGATTCCATTGTTTGTAAGAAATAATCTAAGTGATTCGCTAAACGAACTTTTTCTTCATTAATATCTAATTTCTCTAGATAATAAATTAATTCTTGTTCAAAACGATTTTCATCTGTATCTACCTTTAAATCGTCGATAGCCTTTTTTAAACGTGTTTTTACGTTTTCTACTCTATCTCCATCTAAAGCTTTTACCTCCTCTAAATAGGTTTTAATATTAGCAATTCTTTCTTTAAAATCTATTTCTAAAGAAGAAGCTTCATCAATTCTATATTGTACAATATCTTTAATAGCAATATCTACACTTTCGTTGATTAGGTTCCATTCGTTTTCATCTAATTCTTCACGTTCTGTCTTTAAAGCGTCTGGCATTCTTACGGCCATTTTCAATAATTCAACATCATTAGTAGTTCCGGTTTGTACAACATTTCTTAGTTGTTGCATATATTCCTTTACAACCCCGTGATTAATAGTTGTAGAAGTTTCGTCTGCAGTCATTTCTACAAAAATTGAAAAATCTACTTTACCACGTACCAAAGCACTTGCTAGTTTTTTACGTACTGCCAATTCTTTCTCTTTATAATAAGAAGGAATACGAACGTTTAAATCGAGGTTTTTACTGTTTAAAGATTTAATTTCTATGGTTACTTTTTTAGTAGGTAATTGTAATACAGACTTGCCATAACCAGTCATAGATTGAATCATAAAATCAACATTTTAGATGAGGGGCAAATATAGTTTTTATTTCACAGAATTTTTAAGGGAATGCATTTGTAAATCATTGAAAATGATAAAGACAGATATTTTAAAAATTCGCACTAATTTTAAGGATGATGAATTTTACTAATTTAAATGAGCAAAGTTGATTTATAAGTTTTAATTGTGGCTATTCTTTTACTTGCTTGGTTACTAAATATACACCACAAAAGATAAGTATTGTTGCACCAACTTTTATAAGGTTTAAAGAATCGCTACCAATAATTAAAGCATAAATTGTTGCTATAACTGGCTGTAAGTATATAAAAACACTAACAGTTGTTGGTTTTAATTTTGATAAACCATATAAATTAAATAGGTAGGTAACACAAGAAGTAAACACAATAACAAAGCCAATATTCCAGTAAATATTTATAGGCATTTCTTGCCAACTTATTTCTGTAAAATCTCTGTAACCAAAAGGAAGTACAAATATAAGCCCTATTAAATAGAGCCATTTAACAAGTGTAATTGGGTGGTATTTGTGAATTAAGCTTTTAGAGATTACTAAATACAAACCATAAGAGGTGGCATTTACAAAAATTAAAAAATTGCCCCAATTGCTATTTGTACCACTATTGTTTGATGAATTACCGTACGTAATAAGTAAAACTGTACCTATTAAACCAATGATTATACCTAAAACACGAAGTTTACCAATGGCTTTTCTAATTAAAAGACTAGAGAAAATGAGTACCATAATTGGTGAGGTAACCATAATAACAGAAGCACTAATTGGCGTGGTTAAAATTAACCCTTTAAAGAAAGAAAGCATATTTAGACTAATACCAAAAATGGCTGCTAAGAGTAGTTTTTTATAATCAGATTTTTCTATTTTTTGAGATTTAATAAACAAACCAAGAACCCAAAAAATTGTAGTTGCACCAATAACTCTTATTAAAATAAAACCAAATGGTTTTACATAGGTAGGCATTACTTCTTTAGCAATAGAGTAATTAAGGCCATAAATTATGGTAGCTATAGTAACTGCAATTAAGGCTATTGTTCTTTGATTTATTTTCAAAAATAGAATTCTAAAATGAGCTTGTAAAGTTGAGAATAATTTTTAGTTGTACAATACATTAAAAGAGTTTCAAATTATATATAGAAACTCTTTTAATGTAGTTGTTTTTAGTAGTCTATTGAAAGTGGTATTCTTAATTTTTTTAGTTTTTGTAAATGTTTTAATCTTTTGTGTTGTTGTAAGATACCATTTTACACAATTGTTTTACATTTGTCATTCTAAAATTATTTATAATGATTATTCATCACTTACAAGAAAAAAACTCTATTCTTAATAAATTCATTGCAGAAATTAGAGATGTAAAAATTCAAAAAGATTCACTTCGTTTTAGAAGAAATATTGAAAGAATTGGTGAAATTTTAGGTTATGAATTAAGTAAAAATCTTTCTTATAAGAATGTTTCTGTTGAAACTCCATTAGGTAAAAATACAGAACAACTATCTGATAACGAGGTTGTCTTGTGTTCAATTTTAAGAGCTGGTTTACCTTTGCATCAAGGGGTATTAAACTATTTTGATGATGCAGAAAATGCTTTTATTTCTGCGTACCGTCATCACCCAAATAAAGATGCCGAATCTGAAATTGTAGTAGAGTATTTTGCAGCCCCATCAATTAAAAATAAAACTTTATTATTGTTAGATCCTATGTTGGCAACAGGGCAATCTTTGGTGTCTGTTTATGAGGCGATAAAAAAACAAGGAATTCCTGAAGAAATTCATATTTTAGTAGTTATTGCTTCTAAAGAAGGAATTGAGTTTATTAGAGATAAATTTCCAGAAAACACACATTTATGGATTGCAGCTATAGATGATCAATTAAATAGTAAAGGATATATAGTACCAGGTTTAGGAGATGCTGGCGATTTAGCTTTTGGAACTAAATTATAACAAGAAATAGGTAAGTATTGTACCTATTAAAAGTAATGCTGATATACTGTTTTTAACAATCATTTTTTCTATTACTTCAAATCCGTTTGCTATAATTATAGATGCAGGTATCAATAAATAAACAATTTCCGAACCATTCTTTTCAGTAATTATTAAAGCAAAAACAACTGCAATAATTGAGTTAATAATTAAAATAATCCAACTTTTTTTAAAAGAATTATTTACAGATAATACCTTAGGCGATTTTAAGAATACAGAAATTATGGTTAATAAAAGTACGGCTCCAAAAATCCAAAGAGTGGTGTCTTTTCTGTAGATAAATACATTATTTATATTATTAAAAGCAAAAAGTTGCTTAAACTCTTCGTTATAATCATACCAAAACAGGTACGAAAAATAGATGATTAAGGGAGAAATAAACCCAATAATTGGCGTTAATATAGTGTGAAAAGAAACTTTTTTTCTCAATAAAATAGATGCGTAAATTAGTATGGAAAAAACCAAGGTAAAGGGTTCTAGAATAATAAGAACACCTAACCAAAAGCCACTATCAAATAATTTCTGAATCATCTTTTTAGGAGAACGTAGACTGTATATTTTTCTTAAAAAAAGAAGGTAAATTATTAGTGTTATCAAGGTTTTAAACTCGAGTAGCTTGGGTATAAAAAGAATGCTTGTTAATATAAAAACAAAGAAAGAATAAGAGTGGTCAAACGTTAATTTATTTTTAGAAACAATAAAACTGTAGAAGAAAAATATAATTAAAAAGAGGCCTAAAAAAGAGACGTTTTCCATGGCTTTTAGCCAAGTAAAACTATCTGTTAGTAAGTTAGAAAAAACAGTAATTATAAAGAAGCAAAAAAAGAGTCCAAAATAGACTATAAAATTGATTGGTTTAGATTTCTCTAAAAAATTGGCTAGCATCGTTTCTTTTGTTATTTTTGCAGCGTAAAGATAATTAAGTTATGATAGCAAGCAATATTTTTAGATGGATTGGTAGTTTATTTACCGATTTATTATTTACGCCATTCCATTGGTTACGTTTAACTGTAGCAAATGCAGATTTTGGTTGGTGGATTTCTAATGCAGTAAACTGGGGGTTTCTAGTAGTTTTATTATGTTTATTCGCATACTGGATGGGACAAACTCTTAAGTTTAAGAGAGAAGGAACAGAAGATAAAGCTTAAAATAATAATTTGGGAAGCAAAAACAAACTGAAACGTTTCAAAGAAAATGAAACGTTTAAAAATGTCATTCAACCAACTAGAGAAGAAGTTGTAACAGATTTTTCTCATAAAGGTAAATGGCATTCTTTTTTTGGTAACAACAATCCTATTGTTGTAGAGTTAGGGTGTGGTAAAGGAGAATATACCATTGCTTTGGCTAGAAAAAATCCGAATAAAAATTTTATTGGTATCGATATAAAAGGTGCCCGCTTTTGGAGAGGAGCAAAAACTGCAATAGAAGAAAATCTAGATAATGTAGCTTTTGTAAGAACTCAAATTGAGTTGGTTGATTTTATTTTTGCCGAAAATGAAGTTTCAGAAATTTGGATCACTTTCCCAGATCCTCAAATAAAATTTCAGCGTACAAAACATAGAATGACAAATTCTAGTTTTATGAAAAAATACCATCATATTCTTAATGAAGAAGGAATCATGAATCTTAAAACAGATTCAGAATTTATGCATGGTTATACTTTAGGTTTGTTGCATGGTGAAGGTCATGAAATTTTATATGCAAACCATACTGTGTATAAAAATGAAGGCGCACCAAAAGAAGTAACAGAAACTCAAACTTTTTACGAAAAACAGTATTTAGAAGTAGATAAACCTATTACTTATATTAAATTTAGATTGAAGTATTAACGTGTCATTTAGGGGAATTAAACTATCTATTACTTAATTAACTCCCCACTTGTCATTCCGAAATGAGCCTTTTTTAGGCGATTGAGGAATCTCATAACATCACAACTGTTAATTCTTATTTTCGATTATTCCAATTAAACTTTCTGCTGTCACACTGAGCCTGTCGAAGTGCTTTTCCATGAATTCCTATTTTCGACTACGAACTTCGTGTAATAACTATCTATTCTTTTCTTTTTTCCATCGATGAAAAACGAAACAAAAAAATCTAGACTTATTTTAATTTTCTAAAATTCTACAT
>NZ_WTLD01000007.1:174884-206817 GCF_011379025.1 Polaribacter sp. 11A2H | reverse complement strand
AAAGTAAATTAAAATAGTTAGCCTCCGCTAGCGCTAGCGTCCCGATTGTGCCAATACAACTACTTCTTTGAAAGGGATGATACTATTTTTCTCTTTTTATAACTGATTCATGAGGTATGAGCGAGACGCTCGCACCAGCATTGGGAAAGTAAATTAAAATAGTTAGCTTCCGCTAGCGCGAGCGTCCCGCTCGTGCCAATACAACTACTTCTTTGAAAGCGATCATATTATTTTTCTCTTTTTACAACTGATTCATGGGTACGAACGAGACGCTCCCACCGGCATTGGGAAAGTTGTTTTTTTGAATTCTACCTGTTATTCCACTATTGCATCCAGACTATTGCATTCTTTGGATGCTTGCTGTTTTATACCATTAGTATTCTTACAAAAATTAAAAGGAGGTCATTGTAAAAAGGGAATAAGCTTATAAACAAGTTTAGCCCTGATTGAAGTGGCATCCTTTTTTGTTTTTACAAAAAAGATATAGCGGAAAGCAGGAAATAGCTTCAAAAAAAAAACTCCCAAAAATGAATTTGAGAGTTTATATATGCTTCACGCCTTTTACAAGCAAGAGTGAGATACCAAAAGAGGTCTGCGACCTCTATCCTAAGTATGTCATTAAAATTTTAGATCTAGAGGTGTGTTTTAATCTTCTAATTGCTTTTTCTTTAATTTGACGAACACGCTCACGAGTTAAATCGAAAGTTTCACCAATTTCTTCTAAAGTCATTGGTTGGTGCTCACCTAAACCGAAGTATAATTTTACAACATCTGCCTCTCTTGGAGTAAGTGTTTCTAAGGCTCTGTTAATTTCTATTCTTAAAGATTCGTGTAATAAAACTCTATCTGGGTTTGGAGACTCACCAGAGTTTAAAACGTCATATAAGTTAGAATCTTCTCCTTCAATTAATGGTGCATCCATAGATACGTGGCGACCAGAATTTTTCATAGATTCTTTTACGTCATTCACAGTCATGTCTAATTTCTTAGCAATTTCTTCCGGACTTGGAGGTCTTTCATTTTCTTGCTCTAAGAAAGCGTACATTTTGTTAATTTTATTGATAGAACCAATTTTATTTAACGGTAAACGTACAATTCTAGATTGCTCTGCTAATGCTTGTAAGATAGATTGACGAATCCACCAAACGGCATAGGATATAAATTTAAAACCACGCGTTTCATCAAAACGTTTTGCAGCTTTAATTAAACCTAAATTTCCTTCGTTAATTAAATCTGGTAAAGTTAATCCTTGATTTTGATATTGTTTTGCAACAGATACCACAAATCTTAAATTGGCTTTCGTTAATTTTTCTAAAGCTCTTTGGTCTCCAGCTTTAATAAGCTGTGCCAATTCTACTTCTTCATCTGCAGTAATTAAGTCTACTTTTCCTATTTCTTGTAAGTATTTATCTAACGATGCGGTTTCTCTATTAGTAACCTGCTTGGTAATTTTAAGTTGTCTCATCTAATTCTCTATGACTTTTTAAAGGATTAATGTATTGCTACATTTTATTATACGTTGATATTTAATAAAATGTTACAAAAAGATTCATATTTTTTTTTAAAGTATATTTTTTACCATTCACCGAACTAAAATAGCAACTGAGCTTTTTTTTTAAATTTAATTGTGACCTATCGAGTTTATTTGTGTCAAAATAATAACTGAATTGAAAACGATAGACGTTAAAGCTTTAAGCGACGAGGATTTAATCTTTAAAATAATAGAAACAAACAACACACAATTGTTTGCAATATTATATGATAGGTTTTCTAAAGTTGTTTATAACAAATGTTATGGTTTTTCCAAAAATAAGGAAGAAGCAGAAGATTTAACACATGATGTTTTTATCAGGTTATTTGTAAAATTAAAGACCTTTAAAGGGAACTCTAAGTTTTCTACTTGGTTGTATTCTTTTACGTATAATTTCTGTGTAAATTATGTACAAAGAAATGATTTTAAAAAGAAAGAAAAGATTACGGTTGTTACAGATAATATACAAGATGATGATGTTTCGCAAGAAATTGATGATTTAACTTTATTTGAGTTAAAATCTGAAAAACTAGCAAAAGCATTGTCTTTAATTGATCCAACAGAAAAGATGATTCTTTTAATGAAATATCAAGATGATATGACAATTAAAGAGATTCAAGATTCTTTAAACCTTGGAGAAAGTGCTGTTAAGATGAGAATTAAAAGAGCAAAACAAAAAGTTGTAAAAACGTATGAAGAGTTATAGTTATGAGCAATCCTTTTAAGAGAATTATACACCACCATAGTGTGCCTAAGGTTCTAAAAGAAAAAGTACTAAGCGATATTGGGATGATTAAATTCACCCTAGATATTGCTGATTTATTTTTAGTGAAATACCCTAAGACAATTGGAGATTTTTTGAGTAATGATAATAACTCTAATCTTAAAAGCTAAAAATAATGATAAACAAATTACTAGTACTAAATTCTAATATCGATTTTAGTTTTCTACAAAAACTTTGGAACAATTTTACAGATTTTTTACCACAATTATTAAAAGGACTTCTTTTTCTAATAATAGGATGGCTTTTAATAAAGCTATTATTATATATTATTAAAAAAGCATTGGGTTATACCAAATTAGATAGCCTGCCAGAAAAACTACATGTAGATGAAATTTTTGGAGAATCATCTTTAAAAATTCAACCTACAAAAATAATTATAACTGCTATTAAATGGGTTTTAATTCTACTTTTTATAATAGTAGGTGCAGAGTTGTTAGGTTTAAGAATGGTTTCTGAACAATTAAGTAATTTAATTGGGTATTTACCAAAGTTAATTAGTGCACTTGTTATTTTTGCAGTTGGTATTTACATAGCTAACTTAGTAAAGAAAACTTTGTTTTCTATGTTTAAATCTTTAGAGCTAACTGGTGGTAGTTTAGTGGGTAATATTGCTTTCTATTTAATAGCAATAATAGTTACTGTTACAGCTTTAAACCAAGCAGGTGTTAATACAGATTTAATTACAAGCAACCTTTCTATAATTCTAGGAGCAATTTTAGCATCTTTTACCATTGCTTTTGGTTTAGGTTCTAGAGATGTAATAAAGAGATTATTATTTGGTTATTATACTAGAAAAAATATACAAGAAGGAGATAAAGTTAAGATGAATGGAGTAGAGGGTGTGGTTGCTATAATAGATAATATTTGTGTAGTATTAATTACCGAAAAAGGAAAAGTAATTATTCCAATAAAAGAAATAGTAGACAATCAAATAGAAGTATTTAATTAATTGTTTTTTAAGATTTTGATAGGACGTTGGGGGACGTACTATCATCTGTGTGAAATATCACAAAAAGAAAGAGACCGTGAAAACGGTCTCTTTTATTTTTTATAAAAGTCTCACAAGGCTTTGCTTTGGAGATTCTTGAATTGTGATTTATGTAAAACGAAAATCACTATTTTCTACTAAAAAAGCCCGTTTATTTGAGCGTCTATTCTATCTATAATATATCCCAAATCTTCTTGATTGTCTACAAAATCTAAATTATCTACATCAATTATTAATAATTTTCCCTTTGTATAAGTAGATATCCAAGCTTCATAACGTTCGTTTAATCTACTTAAATAATCGATACTAATAGAATTCTCATAATCTCTGCCACGTTTATGTATTTGTCCAACTAAGGTAGAAATGTCTGCACGTAAGTAAATTAATAAATCTGGTGGAGTTACAAGGTTTTCCATTAATTCAAATAAAGAGCTATAATTACTATAATCTCTATTAGTCATTAAACCCATAGCGTGTAAATTAGGAGCAAAAATATGCGCATCTTCATAAATAGTTCTATCCTGAATAATATTTTCACCAGACTCTCTTAATTCTAAAATCTGACGAAAACGACTATTTAAAAAATAAACTTGTAAATTAAAAGACCAACGTTCCATTTGTGTATAAAAATCGTCTAAATACGGATTTTCATCAACAGACTCAAAATGAGGTTTCCATTTGTAATGTTTGGCTAATAATTTGGTTAGCGTGGTTTTACCTGCGCCAATATTTCCTGCAATTGCAACGTGCATAAATTAAATTCTAATAAGATTAAACAGAGTAGCAAAAATAGGTAAAATAATAAATAGAAAAGGTGAACAAGTTAATTTATAACTAAAATTTCTAATAGAGATTCTTTAAAAGGTAAAAATTATTTTTTAAATATTTATGTGTTTTAAGTTTAAAATAGGTAGAAATCTAACCTTAAATTAATTAGAACTAAGGTTTAAAAGAGAGGATAGATTGTAAGTTTTAATAACAAGTTTTTCTATCTAAAAAGTAAGTATTTAAAATTTGTTTTAAATGTAATTAAACTTTTGGTTTTTTTTAAAGTCTTAATAAATGTAACAAGCATCTATTACACAGAAAAATATAAATATATGAAACCACTATTTACTATTATTTTAACATTTGTAACTGTTGTTGTTTTTGGACAACAAAATTTTCAGGGAAAAGCAACTTATATGTCTAAGACTTCTATAGACTTAAATAATTTTGCACGAGGTGGAGAACAACTTTCTGAAGCAAGAAAAAAACAGCTTCAAGCAAGAATGAAATCTCAGTTAGAAAAAACATTTATTTTAAATTTTGATAAAAGTTCATCTCTTTATAAAGAAGACGAAAAATTGGAAGCACCAACAACAGGTGGCGGCGGAAGAGGACAAGGATTTGGTGGTTTTACTAGTGGAGGAACACAATATAAAAATACGAAAGATAAAGTGGCATTAGAAGCTACCGAGTTTTTTGGAAAAAAGTTTTTAGTTTCTGATAAAATGGAACAACCACAATGGGAGTTAGGAGCAGAAACCAAACAAATTGGTAGTTACCTTTGTTATAAAGCAACATTGCTTAAAGATGCAAACCCTTTAGATTTTTCTAACTTTAGAAGACCAGGAAGAGGTGAGGAAGCAGAAAAGAAAGAAGAAATAAAAGAAGTAAAACAAATATTAGTTACTGCTTGGTATACGCCACAAGTACCCGTAAGTAATGGTCCTGGAGAGTATTGGGGTTTACCTGGTTTAATTTTAGAAATAAATGAAGGAACTACTACTACTTTGTGTACAGAAATTGTATTAAATCCTTCAGAAAAAGAAGCGATAGAAGCACCATCAAAAGGTAAAAAGATTACAAGAGAAAAATACACAGAAACTGTTACTAAAAAAATGGAAGAATTAAGACAAAACTTTCAAAATAGAGGTAGAGGTGGTAACCGTGGTGGTGGACGTAACTAAATCAAAAAAATAATTAGAATTCAACTTTAACGAATGAAAAAAATAATATTCTTAGCCATTTTTATGGTTACAGTTGTTGCGCATGCCCAAGTAAAATTAACAGGTATTGTTAAAGATAGTATTGGTGAACCTCTAGAAATGGCAAATGTATTAGCTATAGATAAGGTTACAAATAAAATGGCATCTTACGGTTTTACAGATGAAAAAGGTTTTTATAAATTAAATGTAGCAAAAAATGCTACTATCTTATTAAAAATAAGTTATGTAGGTATGCTGTCTGCAGATTATACATTAGAAACTAAGTCAGATGATATTGTTACAAATGTAATGTTAGCTTTTGACAATGCATTAGACGGTATAAATATTGTTTCTAAAATGCCGGTTACTGTAAAAGGAGATACAATTGTGTACAATGCAGATTCTTTTCAAAATGGTACCGAAAGAAAACTAGAAGATGTTTTAAAGAAATTACCAGGTGTAGAAATTAATGATAATGGAGAAATTGAGGTAGAAGGCAAAACTGTAGAAAAAATAATGATCGATGGTAAAGATTTCTTTGATGGTGATACAAAATTGGCTACCAAAAATATTCCTTCTAACGCATTAGATAAAATTGAAGTTTTAAGAAATTATGCAGATGTTAGTCAGCTTAGTGGTGTACAAAACAATCAAGATAGAGTTGCCATAAATATTAAGTTAAAAGAAGGAAAAAAGAATTTCTGGTTTGGTGATATAACTGCTGGAGCAGGAAATGCGCCAGATGAAACCTTATATTTATTACAACCAAAATTATTTTATTACTCTCCAAAATACACGATTAACGTTATTGGTGATGTAAATAATATGGGAGAAGTTGTTTTAGATAGGGGAGATATTAGAAGTTTTAGTGGTGGTTTTAGGAGCCAAAGTCCGTCTAACGGAACCAACTTAAGTTTGGCAAGTGCTGGTATTGGTTTTTTAACTGCAAATGCTAGAAACGCAAACAGAATAGAGACCAAGTTAACGGCTATGAATTTTAGTTATTCACCAACAACAAAACTAGATTTAAGCGGATTTTTAATATTCTCTAGTAATAGCAACGGACAACAAAATAATGTAGATACAGATTATATAGATGCTGAGACACCAGATGAATATACCGAGAGCAAAACAGATCAAACAAGTAATACAGGACTAATTAAATTGAGTGCTGGATATAAGCAAAATGCAAGAAAGCAATTTAATTATGATTTAATTGGTCGTTTTACAAACGAATTTAGAAAAGATGATGTTGTGTCTAATGTTTTAGGAAATATTACTGAAGATGAAAAAGCAACACCTTATACGATCAATCAAAATTTTAGTTATTTCTATACGGCAAATGAAAAAAATATCTTTGCATTAGAAGCAAAACATTTATTACAAGATGAAGATCCTTTTTACGTAGCGTCTTTAGACAAAGATAATTATGTTGATGAGGCAGAAACTTTAGGTTTTACAGAGCCAAGTGCAACTAACGAGTATTACACATTAGAACAAGACAGACGTGTAAAGTCGAATCAATTAGACGTAAAGTTAGATTACTATAATATTTTAAATGATAAGAGTAATTTAAACTTTGTAGTTGGTACCATACAAAGTAAGCAAGCCTTCGATTCTAAGTTTTTTCAAATTTTAGATGATGGTAGCGAATCTACTCCAACAGGAACTATTCCTGAAGATGATGATGCGAGATCATTTACAAACGATACAGAATATGGTTTTTCTGATATTTATGCAGGATTAAGATATCGTTTAAAAGCAGGTATTTTTACTTTTACTCCTGGTTTTACTTTGCATGCGTATGATGTGCAAAATACACAATATGGAACAGAAATTTTTGAAGATCAATTTCAAAAATTCTTTCCAGAATTGTCTATAATCGCACAGTTTAAACAAAGTGAATCTTTACAGTTTTCTTACAAACAGGAAGTTAATTTTACAGATGTAAATCAGCTTGCAAAAGGTATTGTAGCAAATAGTTATAGTTCTTTTTATTATGGTAACCACGAGTTGACTAATGCACATTTACATAATGTGAATTTAAATTACTCTAGCTTTAACTTATTTAATTACACAAATGTATTTGCGAGACTTAATTACAAAAAAACGATAGATCAAATTAACTCAAATACAATTTTTGAACCAGGTTCTGTTGTTTCTACGAGTACTTCTTTAAATTCACCTTTCGATAATGAGAGTTTTACGGGTTCTGCAAGAGTTGGTAAAACGTTTAATAAGATCAAAACATCATTAGGAGCTAATTATGGTTATAGTAAAACATTTCAGTCTTTAAATGATGAGTTTAATACAAATAAATTATTTTCTCAAAGTTATTCTGCAAGTGTAAGTACCAATTTTAATAAGGCTCCAAATGTATCGTTAGGATATAGATTAAGTTTATCAGACCAAGATAACAGTTCTAGAAATGCTATTGTAAAAGGTGTTACTAATGCACCTTCTATTAGTTTTGACGCCTATGTTTGGAAATCGTTAACGATTCGTTCAGATTTTTCTTACAATGAAGTAAAACAAGACGGAGTAGTTGCAAATACTTTTCAAAGTTTAGATGCTACTTTTGCCTATAGAAAAGATAAAGATGCAAAATGGGAGTATGAGTTAGTAGGAAGCAATCTTTTAGCTTCTGGTTCTAGAGCATCTGTAAATACAAGTAATATAGCTTTTACAATAAATGAAACTTTTATTTTACCAAGATTTATTAGTCTTAGAGTAAAATATCAACTGTAAATTAAGTCCCCTGTTTACTTAAAAAGAGCTCAATTTATTGAGCTCTTTTTCTTTTCTTTCTTTATTTTAGCCAAATGAGTGTAGTAACAAGTAAAACCTTTTTTCCTGCCTTTATAAAATCAGTAGGATTCCTTTTTTTCTACATACTTATTGGTCTTTTTATAGACAGTGTTTATGTGACAGAAAATTACGGAGAGTCTCAATGGGTGGCAAATATTGTTATGGTAATTGTTTTTACGGTAACCTGTTTTAAAGTTTCACCAAGAATTAGAGAACAACTGTTTTACGCAGTTTTATTAGGTTTTTTTGGGGAATATTTGTTTTCTGTAGCAATGGGTATGTACACGTATCGATTAGAAAACATTCCTCATTATATTCCTATGGGGCATGCTTTAGTGTATGCTGGGGTTTTGTATTTCATGAAAACTGCTTTTACTAAAAAACATGATCAAAAATTAGAAAAAATATTAACTATTATCATTATAATATATGCTACTATATTTCTTGTTTTTAAGAATGATGTTTTTGGTTTTGTAATGACTGCAGGAACGCTTTTAATTTTGATAAAGAAACCTCGTGAACGGCTTTTTTATCTGACGATGTATTTAGCCGTTGCTTTTTTAGAAATAGTGGGTACAACATATCAATGTTGGTGGTGGCCAACAACAGCTTGGGGAATTTTTGATTTTTTACCAAGTCATAATCCTCCAACAGGAATTAGTTTTTTTTACTTTTTACTAGATTTAGGAACTTTGTGGTTTTATAAAAAACGACATAAAGCTGCTTGGTTAAGAATGAAAAATATTAGAAAGATTAGATTAAACCTTTCTAAAGCCACAAACTAAAAGTATTTTTATATCGTTAATATAAATGATCACTAATTTTCTTACTACATGTCTATAAAAGTAACATCGGTTTCTAAAGTTTATAAAACACAAAAAGCATTACATAATGTTTCTTTTTCTGCGGATAAAGGACAAATAATTGGTTTTTTAGGGCCAAACGGAGCAGGGAAATCTACGATGATGAAAATCTTAACAGGTTTTATAAAACCTAATGAAGGTGCTGTTTTTGTAGATGAGGTAGATGTATTACAAAACCCATTAGAAGCACAAAAATCTATTGGGTATTTGCCAGAACATAACCCTTTGTATACAGATATGTATGTGCGTGAATATTTACAGTTTCAAGCAACTATTTTTAAGGTTGATAAAAGCCAAATAGAAATTTGTATTGAAAAAGTTGGATTAACTGCAGAAGCTCATAAAAAAATACATCAATTATCTAAAGGATATCAGCAAAGAGTTGGTTTGGCAGCTGCAATTTTACACAACCCCAAAGTGTTAATTTTAGATGAACCAACAACCGGGTTAGACCCGAATCAATTGGTAGAAATTAGAGCGCTTATTAAAGAGTTAGGGAAAGAAAAAACGGTGCTTTTTTCTACACATATTATGCAAGAAGTAGAAGCGGTTTGCGATCGGGTGATCATCATTAAAAAAGGAGAACTTTTAATCGATAAAAAACTAGCAGAGTTAAAAGAAAATAATCAGCAAGTAATAGAAGTTACGTTTGATTATAAGATTGAAGAGCAATTTATCAATAGATTACCAAACGTAGTTTCTTATAAAAACAATTACGACAATACTTGGTTTATCACTTTTGAAAGCGAAGAAGATATGCGACCTGTTATTTTTGATTTTGCACAAGAAAACGGTTTAAAAATTCTAAGCTTAAATACTCAAAACAAAAATTTAGAAACTCTTTTTAGAGAGGTTACTGCTTAGGCTTTAAGTAATAAATTATAAAGTTTGTCACTTCGAAGTTCTGTAAAGTCGCATAGCGGTGATGACAGAAATTTAACGGTTTATGAGATTTCTCTCTCCGATCGAAATGACAAACTGTACATAAAACCTTCAAACTTGTTACTTGTGTGAAGGTTACTTAATTTTGAAATATTATTTAATCAAATACTCATAAGCTTCCAACAAAGTAGGAAAAACTAAAATACTTCCAGCTTCTTTTAGTTCTTCTTCAGAATATTGAGTTGTAATTCCAATAGCAACCATTCCTGCCGATTTTGCCGCTTTTGTGCCTGTTAAGCTATCTTCAAAAACCCAAATATCTTTAAAATCGTTTTCTTTAAAACCTAGTGTTTCTGCAAGCAGTATGTAGGCTTCTGGTGCTGGTTTTGGTTTTACGTAATCTTGTACGCCAAAAACAGTGGTAAAATTTAAATTTAAATGATGAACACTATTTTTTAAAAACTGTTTAGTTGCGTTACTAGCAATTCCATAAGGAATATTCTTTTTAGATAAAAGTGCAGTAAATTCTCTAACACCAGGCAATAATTTAGGAGCTATAAAGTGTATGTCTAAATGTTTATCTTTTAAGGAATATAATTCTTCAGTTCGCTTTTCTTCTCCAATAACACTACAGAAATATTCTGCAATAATCATTGGAGATTTTCCTGCATGAAATTTAGGAAAAGGAGCTATTTCTTTGTTAAATAATTCTTTAAAAGCAGATGCCCAGGCAGAACCATGACTTTCGAAACTATCTACAACTACGCCATCAAAATCGAATAAAAATCCTTTAGGGTTTGCCATTAGTTGTTTGTTTTTTCGTTAAATATTTCCGATAAAAACGGATTTAAAAACTTATTAGTTGGGTCTAATTCTCTTCTTAAAAATTTAAAATCTTCCCATTTAGTATATACTTTAGACAGTTCTGCATCTTTGGCAGCAAAACGTTTTGCCCAATGAGGTTTTCCTCCATATTTTAAAAATATTTTTTCAATACTTCTAAAAGCTTCATAAGTATCTGCAGTAGCTGCGTTTCTAGAAACACACCCCATTGTAACGGTATCTTTACCATAAGCGTAACTTAACCAAGTTTTGTCTTTATAAACAAAACGAACATCCATAGGAATGTGAATAAACGATTTGTTACTCCACTTATTTATTTCTGTTTTTAGTTCTTCAAAAACGGTAGGAAAAACATCTAAACCTATGGTCCATTCTGCTAATTCTAACGTAGAACCTCTAGATTTTGTAACGGTTGCTTGGTATAATGAGCCTTTGTGCTCTTTTGTAGAACTAAAAAAACCTCTGTATAAAAGTTTGTTCGCAATAGCTGTAATCCAAGGAAAAACATGCGAGTATTTGTATAATACCTTAGAGGCAGTTCTTCTATGTTTTAAATATTTAGGACCTAAATCTTCAGTTATTTCTGTATTTGGGTCTATTTTATCACCAGTAATAACATAGCCTTTGTCTGTATGAGGAAGCCATAAAATTCTTAGAAAATCATGTTCTTTTAAACGCTCTTTAATTTTAGGCAACCAAACACTATCATCTTCAGGGCCTTCTTTTACGTGTAAAGTATAGATAGGTTCACATTTAAAAGTAATTTCAGAGAATACACCAAGAACTCCCAAAGAAACTCTTACAGCATCAATTAATTTATCTTTATCTGTTATAACTTTAATAGATCCATCAGCTAAAACAAGACTACATTTAGTCATGTATTCACAAAGAAGGTTACCACTTGTACCATGTGTTCCTGTTGCTAGGGCACCACCAACAGTAACCGTGTTTATGTCTGGTAAACAAGGAATACACCAACCTTTTGCTTCTATAGCTTCTAGTAAATCTCCTAAAATTACACCAGGTTGTAAAGTTACTGTATGCTCAGAATCATTAAAAGATAAAATTTTATTATAGGTAGTAATATCAATTAAAGTGTCTACTCCAGAAGCAATATCTGCAGAAGATTGTTTGCTTCCAAAAAAACGTACTTTTTCAGAATTAGCAATTACTTCTTGTAATTCTTTCTCAGAAGTAATTTTGTAAAGTGATTTATAGTTATGAGTTAGATTTTCGTTCCAACTTATCCAAACACCGTTTTTATTTTGTTTCATGTATAATTTGAATAATAAGCAAAAATAGTTGTTTATTTTTTTTAATAAAAGGTACTTTCCATTTTTCTTGTAATTAGAATCTATGTCCACTTTTCTTTAGATGCTTAAAGGTTTTAGTATTATTTAGAAATTAATAATTAATTAAAAAATGAGTTAAAAATTAATAGAATAAGCATTGTTTTTATGTGTTTATTATGATTAATGCTTTTGAAAAAAATTTTATAAATTAACGGTATGATAATAAAAAGTTAAAATTTTATTAGGTTTTTTAATAAAAGTTATAAATATTTGTTTATACTTAAATTAAAATATAATTATTATGAAAAATTTGTTTTTTAAAAGAAATACATTTATGCTGCTATTTACATTCTTTTCTTATGTAATTGTAGGGCAAACAATAAAAGGAAAGGTAACTGACGCTAACGGAAACAGTGTTCCTTACATAAACGTTGTTGAAAAAGGAACTTCTAACGGTACGCTAACAGATGATAATGGAATGTATTCTATAGACGTTAATACAATTCCAACAGTGCTTATTTTTTCATCAATGGGGTATACGACTATGAGTCAAAAAATAACTTCTAGCGCAAACTTAAATATTACAATTAGTGAAAGTGATGTAAGTTTAGATGAAATTGTTTTAACAGGTAATCGATCTAAACCAAGAACTATTTTAGATTCTCCTGTACCAATAGATAATGTTAGTGTTCAAGAACTAAAAGCAACTGGGCAAACTAGTGTTGATAAAATGTTAACGTATACAATACCATCTTACAATGCAAGCAGCCAAACAGTTTCTGATGCTACTGCTCATTTTGATCCAGCAGATTTACGTGGTTTAGGACCAAGTAGAACATTGGTTTTAGTAAACGGAAAAAGAAAAAACCAAAGTGCTTTGGTATATGTAAATGATACTCCGGGTAAAGGAGAAGTTGGTACAGATATGAAAAGTATACCTACAGCTGCTATTGAAAGAGTTGAGGTTTTAAGAGATGGAGCCTCTGCTCAATATGGTTCTGATGCAATTGCCGGAGTTGTAAATATTATTTTAAAGAAAAACATTAATTATACAGAAGTAAATGCAAGTACAGGTTATACTTCTAAGTTAGATGGACTTAATGCATCTGCAGATATAAACCATACTTTTACTTTTGCTGATAAAGGATTTGCCAACGTTACCTTTGGTTTAGATTATCAAGAAAAAACAAACAGAGCAGGTACACCTGGTGCAGATGGTCTTTTTGGTGTTGATAACCAATGGACAAGAGACAACCCAGATTTAGGAATGACAATAGGTATGCCAGAAATGAAAAAGGCAGACTTCTTTTTAAATGCTGAATATCCTATAAGTGAGGATACTAAGCTATATTTATTTGGTGGTTTTAATGTTAGAGAAGGAACTAGTTTTTCACTTTACAGAACACCTTACTGGCCTGGTGTACCAACCGATGCTGCAAGCAATCCATTATATGATGGAGTTGGAGATTACCAAGGTTTTCAACCAACTTTTGAAACAGGCATTAATGATAATTTATTAACTGCAGGTATTCAATTTAAGTTTTTAGGTTTTAATGCAGACGCAAGTGCAACTTATGGTAGCAACACTGTAGATTATACTATTGGAAATACAATTAACCCAAGTTTAGGTGCTAATAGTCCAACTAATTTTGATGCTGGTGGATATGGTTTTAATAATATTCTTGGAAATTTTGATATCAATAAAAGTATTGATGCTGTAAGTTTTGGTTTTGGAGTTGAAGCTAGAAGAGAGACTTTTGAAGTTACTGCAGGTGAAGAAGCTTCTTATATTGATGGAGGGGCACAATCTTTTCCAGGTCTTCAGCCAGGAAATGCTTTAAAAGAATCTAGAACTAATGTTGGTGTGTATTCTACTTTAGATTGGGATATCTCAGAAAAATTCTTAATTGGTGGTGCTATTCGATATGAAAATTTCTCTGATTTTGGAGGAAACACTTCATGGAAAGTAAACTCTAGATACAAAATAAATGATGCAGCTGTTTTAAGAGCTTCTTTTGGAACCGGTTTTAGAGCTCCATCATTACATCAAGTATATTTAAGTAACATACAAACTTTAGTTTCTAACGGAACTATTTCTAATCAAGGAACTTTTAATAATGTTGACCCAATTATTAAAGATTTAGGTATAGAAAGTTTATTTGCAGAAACATCAAAAAACCTTTCTATTGGAGGTACAATTAAAGCTTCAAGAAACTTTTCTGTTTCATTAGATTACTATAGAGTAGCTGTTGATGATAGAGTTTTATTCTCTGGAGAAATAAATGCTACGGATGATAATGGTACTGTAAATGCAGATGTTCAACAAATCTTAGATGATAATAGTGTTACAAGTATTAAGTTTTTTATAAACGCAGTAAATACGGTTACAGAAGGATTTGATTTTGTGTTAAGACAAAGAAATATTGAAGCAGGTGCTGGTAAATTTGGAATTAACCTAGCTTTAAACATAAACAAAACAACGTTAGAAGGTATTATTAATACTCCAGATAAATTAGCGAATTATAAGGAGCAAATTTTCAGTAGAAAAGAACAAGCACGTATTACAGATTCTAGACCAAACACTAAAGTTTTATTTGGTGTAGATTATAATATTAAAAAGTTAAATATGGCGTTAAATAACACATATTTTGGTTCTGTAAAATGGCAGCATGCTGTAGACCCTACGAAAGATCAGGTTTTTGCGGGTAAAGTTATTACAGATTTATCTTTAAGATATGCTTTTACAGAAAAGATATCTGCAAATCTTATTGTAAACAACTTACTTAATGTGTATCCAGATGAAGTAGATACTAAAGGAGATGTGGTTACAGATTTAGGAGGACGTTTTAAATACCCTTGGGAAGTAAACCAGTTTGGCTTTACAGGAACTACTTTAAAAGTAGGTTTAAGCTATAAATTCTAAAAGAATATAAGCAATAAAAAAGGGAGGTAAACAATTTGTTTACCTCCCTTTTTTATTGCTTTTAATTTAACTTATATGCAATTTGTTGTTTGTCTAAATCGGCTAACAATTCGTTGGTTATATGAACCTTAGTATTTCTACTTGGCAAGCTAATTTCTAGTTTTTCCTTTTCATCCCAAATAGTAAAATTTAAGTTTTGTTTACCAGGGGTCTTTTTTAATATCGATTCTAAGTTTAAAATAGCATCTTCTTTAATCTCTTTTAAAGGAATCTGAATAGTTACTTTTTTACAGAGTTCATCCATAATATCATGTAACAATTTCATTTCTAGAAACTTTAATCTAGGTTCACCAACAACGCCTGTTTCTTTATTAGTCCAACCAGGTTGTACGGTTGTACGAATAAATAAAAACTGATTCGGCACTAAAAAGTGTTGCATTCTTAGGTAATCTTCCCCAAAAATTCTAAATTCATTACTATCACCATAATCTTCAACCGTAAACATTGCCCAACCTTTACCAGCTTTAGAAACTCGATGTTGTACATCTGTAACAATGCCTGCAAAAGTTAAATTATTACCAGCAAATTGTGCTAAATCTGCTTTAAAGTACTTTAAAGAAGCGTTACAAAATTTTATTTCATTTTTAAAATCATCTAAAGGATGTGCGGAAATATAAATTCCGATTACTTCCTTTTCTTGTTGTAATAACTCCATGGTTCCCCAAGTTTCGCATGTAGGAATATCTGGTTCTGGAAACTGAACGGTAGAAGCTTCCCCAAACATAGAAACTTGTGCAGAATTTTCATTTTCTTGATATTTATGTCCAAATTTCATGGCGCGTTCTAAGAACGTCAAGCCTTTTTCATCAGTAGCAAAATATTGAGCTCTATGGGTATCTGTAAAAGAATCAAAAGCACCTGCTTTTATCAAACTATCAAAAGATTTTTTATTGGCAGCTCTTAAATCTACACGTTTTGCTAAATCAAAAATTGAATTAAAATTCCCATTTTCTTCTCTTTCCTGAATAATAGCTCTTACTGCTCCAGCACCAACACCTTTTACGGCTGCCATTCCAAAACGGACAGCACCTTCATTATTTACAGAGAACTTTAAAAACGATTCATTTAAATCTGGACCAAAAACTTGCAATTCCATTCGCTTACATTCTTCCATAAAGAAAGAAACAGCTTTAATATCTTTCATGTTATTAGAAAGTACAGAAGCCATATATTCTGCAGGATAATGTGCTTTTAAATATGCCGTTTGATACGCAATCCACGCATAACACGTAGAGTGAGATTTGTTAAAGGCGTAACTTGCAAAGGCTTCCCAATCCTTCCAAATTTTTTCTAACTTTTCTGGATCATGTCCTTTTGCAGCTGCTTGCTCTACAAACTTAGGTTTCATTTTATCAAGTACTGCAATTTGCTTTTTACCCATTGCCTTACGTAAAACATCGGCTTCACCTTTGGTGAAATCTGCTAGTTTTTGCGATAAAAGCATTACTTGCTCTTGGTACACTGTAATTCCGTAGGTTTCTGCCAAATACTCTTCCATGGCAGGTAAATCGTACTCTATATCTTCGGTTCCGTGTTTTCTGTTAATAAAAGACGGAATGTATTCCATCGGACCCGGACGATATAATGCATTCATTGCAATTAAATCGGCAAAAACAGTTGGTTTTAAAGAACGCATGTGTTTTTGCATTCCTGGAGATTCATACTGAAAAATACCTACCGTTTCTCCTCTTTGGAACAATTCATAAGTTTTTACATCATCTAAAGGAAATGTTTCTGGATCTAGCGTAATATCATGTCTTGCTTTAACAATTTTAACGGTGTCTTTAATTAAAGTCAGCGTTTTTAATCCCAAGAAATCCATTTTTAACAAACCTGCGTCTTCAACGACAGAGTTATCAAATTGGGTAACATACATATCGGAATCCTTTGCTAGAGCAACAGGAACATAATTGGTAATATCTCCGGGCGTAATAATTACACCACAGGCATGAATTCCGGTATTTCTAACAGAACCTTCTAGTATTGTTGCTTTATTAATTGTTTCGGAAATCAAATCGTTTCCGTAAGACATTTGTTTTAATTCTTCTATTAAAACTTTTTCTTCGGCACGTAAACCATCAACTTTACCTTTACTTTTAGCATCATCGCCAAAAATATTTTTTAGTTTAATTCCTGGAATTAATTTTGCAATTCTATCGGCTTCAAAAAGCGGTAAATCTAAAACTCTGGCAGTATCTCTAATAGAAGATTTTGCTGCCATGGTTCCGTACGTAATAATCTGCGCAACTTGGTTTGCACCATATTTATCAATTACATAATCCATTACACGACCACGCCCTTCATCATCAAAATCAATATCAATATCGGGCATCGATACACGTTCTGGATTTAAGAAACGCTCAAAAAGTAAATCGTATTTAATAGGATCTATATTTGTAATCCAAAGACAATAAGCAACTACAGAACCCGCAGCAGAACCACGCCCAGGCCCCACGGCAACATCCATTCTTCTTGCTGCTCTAATAAAATCTTCTACAATTAAGAAATACCCAGGATATCCCGTTTTTTCAATAACCTCTAATTCAAAATCTAAACGTTCTTTAATAGATTCTGTAATTTCTCCATAACGTTTTTTAGCACCTTCAAAAGTTAAGTGTTTTAAGAAATTGTTCTCACCACGCTTACCATTATCTTTTTCATCTTCCGGATCTTTAAATTCGTCACCAATATTAAAAGCAGGTAATAATACATCCCTTGCAAGGGTGAAAATTTCTACCTTATCTACAATTTCTTGAATATTACTAATAGCTTCAGGAATATCTGCAAACAACTTTTTCATTTCGTCCGTAGACTTAAAATAATACTCGTCGTTTGGTAAACCGTATCTATAACCACGTCCTTTACCAATAGGGGTAGATTGCTTTTCACCATCTTTTACACACAATAAAATATCATGTGCGTTGGCATCTTTCTTTTCTAAGTAAAACGTATTGTTGGTGGCAATAATCTTAACATCGTGCTTTTTAGAAAATTTTAATAAAGTTTCATTTACAATTTTTTCGTCTTGCTGATCATGACGCATCAACTCAATATATAAATCGTCTTTAAATTGTTCTTTCCACCAAATTAAAGCATCTTCAGCTTGTTTTTCTCCAAGGTTCAATATTTTACTAGGAACCTCTCCATATAAATTCCCTGTTAAAACAATAATGTCTTCTTTGTATTGCTCTACAAGTGCTTTGTCAATTCTTGGTACATAGTAAAAACCATCTACAAAGGCTGCAGAAGACATTTTAGCTAAATTATGATATCCTTTTTTATTTTTTGCTAATAAAACAACCTGATACCCGTTGTCTTTTTGCGATTTATTTTTATGATCTTCACAGATATTAAACTCACAACCAATAATTGGTTTCATGGGAGTTGCTGCTGTTTTATTATGGTTTAAAACAGCATTCACAAAATGGAAAGAACCCATCATGTTTGCAGTATCTGTCATGGCAACTGCAGGCATATTGTCTTTTGCGGCAGCTTTTACAATATTACCCAATTGCATGGTAGATTGTAAAACAGAATATTGTGTATGATTGTGTAAATGCGAAAATTGTACATTTTCTAGTTCAGCTAAACCATCTGAAGTAGATTTTGTTGCTGCAGTACCTTTTAATTTCTCTAAACGTTGGCGAATTATATCGCTTTCCTTTTTAAGATTGATGTGTTTTAAACCAATTACCTGAATCGGTTTCGGGTTCGCCTCAGAGAAATTTTTAAAATAATCATCATCTACATCTAACTGTTCTTTGGTAAATTCTCTAATACGAATTAACTCTAAAAAACAACGTGTTGTAGCCTCAACATCGGCAGTTGCATTATGCGCATCACCAAAACCAACACCAAATAAATGATTGTGTAATTCTGTTAACGTTGGTAGTTTAAATTTCCCTCCACGACCACCAGGAATCTGACACATGGTAGCCGTTTTCTCGGTACACGTATCTAAAATAGGCAAAGGAGTCATCTTATTTTCGATACCTAATCTATGGAACTCACACCCCATAATACTAAGGTCGAAATTTAAATTCTGACCAACAATAAATTTCGTTTTGCCTAAAACCTCGTTAAACAATACCAAACATTCTTCTAATGAAATACCTTGTTCTGCTGCTAATTCAGTAGAAATTCCGTGAATTCTTTCTGCATCATACGGAATATTAAAATTGTCTGGTCTTATAAGAAAATCGTTGTGTTCTAAAACATTACCCATCTCATCATGCAGTTGCCACGCAATTTGTATACACCTAGGCCAGTTGTCTGTATCGGTAATTGGAGCATTCCAACTTTTAGGTAAACCGGTAGTTTCTGTATCGAAAATTAAGTACATAAAAAGGCTTTTTGGGTGATGAGTTTATTGGTTTTAAACGGACTGTAAATTTACGTTTTTTTGTTGAATTTAAAACAGGTAAATTAGGAATCATTGTTAAATTATAGCGTTATAAAATGTTTGTATAATAAAAATTATTTTCTATCTTTTTGGGCGTGCCCATTTTTAAAACACCAAGTTAGTTGCATTAACTTTTTGCTTTAAAAATGGTCAGGCTATTCGTTACAAGTCCTCGTTCGTGCCTCACTGTGGGCTTTTCACTACTATCCTTCACGCGGAATAAATGTTTAGTTTGTCTTTTATAAGCTAGTAAAAATTACATAAGTTTTGTTTGTTGTTGTGTTATCTGATTTTTTACGCTATAGCTCGTTTGTAGTGAGTACCGTAGTTACTTTGCTAAATCAACCTTTGACGGCACTCGTTGCAAACGAGCGCTAGCGAAGTGATAAGTTATCAACGATTGTCTTAGTTTTAGAGTATCAGGTGTTTACAGCGAGAACTTTTATTCATTGTTTTTTGGCATGTCTATTTTTACTCGCGCTTGTGCTCGTTTGCAACGAGTACCGTTATTGCTTTGTAAAACCAATCTTTGATGTCACTCGTTAGAAACGAGCGCTAGCGAGGAATTTTATAAAAAATACTAGTGTACAAGTTTGTTGGCTAAACTTAAAGTTTGCAAGAATTAAAAAGCCAACCCTATTAAGGATTGGCTTTTTAATTGTTTTATAAAGTTATATTTAACCTCTAAAATTTATGATTAGGCTAACTCTTCTTTCACCATTAATAAATTAATAGCAGCTTGAATTTTTTGTTGTTGTTCTTCTAGCATTTTTTTTGTAGAGGGAGCAAAAACATCTTCCAATAATATTTCTTTATATTCATCTAAATTGGCTCTTTCTCCTCTAAGTGCTTCTTCTAAAATAGCCTCTTCGTCGTTAGAGCTAAATAGAGATTTTAGTGTCATCCAATTTCTGTGCATTGTACCTTTAAAAGAACCATTCTCTTCAGGTATTTGTCCGTGTAATAAAATTTCTGTTCTTATGTCTTTTGCAAACAGACTTCTTTCTGAGGCTCTATTTTTAAAGAAAATTTTTAGTTTAGCACTCTCTACATTTTCTGCGGCGTTTAAATACCCTTTTTCAGCATCATAATTTTTCTCTAATAATTCGTTTAATTTGTTCGAAATTTTTTCTGTGTACTTCATGTTGTCATTTTCATTTTAAATTCCAATAGCTTGTTTTAAGATGTGTATTGTTTAGCATCTGTTACAAAACTATAAAATATTAGAGGTTGTCATTGGTTCATAAGATTTAGATTTTAACTCATATGATTCTAAGCTTTTTTATCGTTTTTGTTTTTCTTGTGCTCGTTTGTAACGAGTACCGTAATTTATGTGTGAAACCAATGTTTGGTGGCACTCGTTAGAAAGGAGCGTTAGCAAATAATTACTAGCGTTAATTGCGTTAGGGATTGAGCGGTTTGTTTGAGCTCTCCCACATTTTTTTGTGGGAAGCGAGTAGCGAAAGCCCGACCCTTGTGGTAACTCCCTAAAAAATATTGATAATTAAGGTTTTAGTTTAGAAAAGGTTTTGTACTTTTGCGCCCACTTACTACGTGATAGTAAGATTTTTAATAATAAAGGTCGAGAACCTTAACAAATTAACAAATTATGTCTGTAAAGATTAGATTACAAAGACACGGTAAAAAAGGGAAACCATTCTATTGGATCGTTGCCGCTGATGCTCGTGCAAAAAGAGATGGTAAATACTTAGAAAAAATAGGTACTTACAATCCAAACGTTAACCCTGCAATTATTGATTTAGATGTAGATTTAGCTGTAAGTTGGTTACAAAATGGTGCACAACCTACTGATACTGCAAAGAACCTTTTATCTTACAAAGGTGCAATGTTAAAAAACCATTTAGTTGGTGGTATTAGAAAAGGTGCTTTAACACAAGAACAAGCAGATGCTAAATTTGCAGCTTGGGTAGAAGCAAAAGCGACTAAGATTTCTGATAAAGAAGCTGGATTATCTCAAGCGCAATCTGATGCAAAAGCAGCAGCATTCGCAGCAGAAAAAGCAGTTAATGAAGCAAGAATTGAAGCAGCTAAACCAGTTGTTGAAGAGGTTGTAGAAGCAGCAGCAGAAACTGAAGCAGAAGAAGTAGCTCCAGATACTATTGATGAAGCTCAAGCAAAATCAGCAGAATAAATTATAAATTTATACGAAGATGCGTAAAGAAGATTGTTTTTATTTAGGCAAAATCGTTACAAAATATAGTTTTAAGGGTGAAGTTGTTATCAAATTAGATACCGACGAGCCTGAGTTGTATACAGAAATGGAATCAGTTTATGTCGAATTCGGCACAAACTTGGTTCCATTTTTTATTGATAAAAGTTCATTACACAAAGGAAATCAGTTACGCGTTCAGTTTGAGGATGTGTATTCTGATGAAGAAGCAGATTCTATTTTAAAGTGTGGTGTTTATTTACCTACAACGATGTTGCCAAAATTATCTGGCGACAAATTTTACTATCATGAAGTAATTGGTTTTACAGTTGTTGATGCTAATTTTGGTGAAGTTGGGCAGATTGTTTATATTAATGATAAAGCAGCACAACCTCTTTTTGAAATTGACAGAGATGGTACAGAGGTTTTTATTCCGATGGTAGATGATTTTATTAAGAAAGTAGATAGAGAGAACAAAACGATTCAAGTAGATACTCCTGAGGGGTTGATAGAGTTGTATTTGTCTTAAAATAAAGAGAGGTGGCCGAGTGGTCGAAGGCGCTACCTTGGAAAGGTAGTATACTGGTAACGGTATCGAGGGTTCGAATCCCTTCCTCTCTACAAGAAACCAAAACCCTATAAACTATTTGTTTATAGGGTTTTTTGGTGTACTATTTTTATTTAAAGTAATTTTTTCGCTATTTAAGTTTTTGTTTGTAAAACTTAAAATGTGCTTACTTAATTTTTATTAAATTAATAATCTGTCATCGAAAAACATGTGTTAATAAAATATTTTACTAACTTGCTTCTATTAATATTACTAAAGTAAAAAGTATGATTGACTTATTAGATTTTGTAAACGAAAATGGTATAAACGGAAGAAAGGCAAGTAATAAGAAGAGTATTATTCGTGGTCTTGCTAAATGTGAAGACTCGCTAACGATTCCTGAAATTGCCATTCTTATAGATGTTAGTATACCAATTTGTACGTCTTTAATAAGGGGTTTGGTTACTAGTCGTCTAGTTACAAAGGAAGGAAAGAAAACTTCAGAGAATGGAAGGAAACCGTTTACTTACTCTCTTAATAAAGGATCTTTTCATGTTGTTGGTGTAGAAATTCTTTCAAAATTTATTCAATTAAGTGTTTTTAGTATCGATCTAGAGCTTATTCATACTAATACTATTAAGGGGTTTACTTTATCAAAAGATATTGAATGTCTTAAGAATATTACTCATTTTATAGAGAGCTCTTTAAAGGATTCGGGTATAGATAAAAAAAATATTATTGGTATTGGTGTTGGGATGCCAGAGGTTGTAAAAGACCATAATGGTGAGTTAACAACCTATTTTTCTGATGAAGAAATTTCTCTTAAAGAATATTTAGAATCTCAAATAAAACTTTCGGTTCTTATAGATAACGATACAAGAACAATTGGTGTCGCAGAACAAACTCTTGGTAGTGCAAAAGGAATTGATAATGTTTTAGTAGTGAAAGTGAGTAGAACTTTGGGGTTGAGTATAATTGCTAATAAGAGTATTCTTAAAGGTAGTCAGGGACTTGCTGGTGGTATGAATCATACTCAGTTTAAAAAAGGAGTTAGACCTTGTTGTTGTGGTAAAATAGGGTGTTTGGGGACAGAGGTTGGCGGAGATGCTTTATTAGTAGATCTTAATGATGCGCTTAGGGATAACGAAATTTCTATCCACTTTAATATTCAAGATCTACCTACTTATGGTTATCATGATGTACTGGATGCTGTTTTAAAAGGTGATGAGCTTTCTATTAAATTAATTCAAGATCAAGGTTATAAATTAGGAAAAGCATTGGGTAATATTATGAATGTTTTAAACCCAGAATTAGTGTTGATAGGTGGTGAATATGCTATGGTTAAAAATTTCTTTGTAGATGCTGTTAAAATAGGTGTTAGAAAAACTGCACTTATAAGTACTATGAAAAATTGTGAGGTAAAAGCATCTGTGTTGGGTAGGTATTTAGGGGTAAAAGCAGAGGCGTGTATGTTTCTTAAGGCTTGTGATATGATAGCTTTTTAAAGTATGTAAATATATTTTGTGTTTTCTGTAAACATAATAGTTTCTTTTTTTTTAATGTAACGTCATTTGGTGTTACATTTTTTTTGTCTTATTATTTAAGGGGTATTAACTGTATTCTGGGTTTATTGTTTAAGTACTCTACACCTTTGTGTCCTGTTGCTCTAGTTAGTGTTTCGTTTTTTACTTCTTCTAATTTTATTTTAAAAGACTATTGATCAAACAGATGGTTTAGTTTTTATTTAATAAAATATTTTATTAAATAAATTAGTTATAATAAATTATTTTATTATATTTGAATGTGTTACAGTAATGTTTCGTTAATTATTAGTAGCAAAATCTTTAAAATAACTAATTTAACTATCAAATTTATGTACAATTTTAAAAAAGAAAAGTGGGGGGAGAATTCCTTATTAGGTAAGCACATTATAGGTTTCTTTCTTCTTGTGTTTTTATTTTCAAACGCCGCTGTATTTGCTGGGTCAAAAGAAGTAGATAAAACAATAATTGGAGTAGTGGTAGATGATGCGTCGGGAGACCCAGTACCTGGGGCAAGTGTTGTTATAAAAGGTACTAGTATTGGTGCTTCTACAGATTTTGATGGTAATTTTTCAATAACGGCTCCAGATAGTGCTGCAGTATTAGTGGTTAGTTATTTAGGGTATGTTACTAAAACAGTAACTATTGATAGTAGTAAGAAATTAGTAATTAGACTAACAGAAGATGCTTCTCAATTAGACGAGGTTATTGTAACTGCTCTTGGGGTTACTAAATCTAAAGAAAGCGTTTCTTATGCAGCTCAAAAAATAAAAGGAGCTGCTATAAATCAATCTAGAGTTGGTGATGTTTCTCAGCAGTTAGCGGGTCAGGTATCTGGTTTATCAGTCTCTACAAATAATGGTTCTGGAGTTTCTTCTTCTAGAGTTGTACTTAGAGGGGAAACATCTTTAAATCCAAATAAAAATCAACCATTAATTGTGGTGGATGGAGCTTTAATTTCTAATAATTATATAGGTATAGGAAGTAATTCTACTTCTAGTGATTTACCGGTAGATTATGGAAATAGTTTTAATGATTTAAATCCAGATGATTTTGCATCGGTAACCGTATTAAAAGGACCTAAAGCAGCAGCGTTGTATGGTGAGAGAGGTACTAATGGTGCCTTAATAATAGAAACTAAATCGGGTAAAAATAAAACAGGATTAGGTGTTAGTTATACTACAGGTATTTCAATGGATAAGGTTAATAGGTTTTGGAATGAACAAAATGAGTATGCTGGTGGAGGTCCTATAGGTAATTTGGCAAATCAGTTTAGATCAGATTGGGGTGGTAATTATGGAGCACCAACAAATGGTCAATTAATTTCTCAATCTACACCAAGTAACCCTAACCCAGATCCAACACCTTTTGTACAAAAGGCAGACAGAGAAGGTTTCTTTGATACGGCGCTAGCTTATAATAATAATCTTTCTTTATCATTTTCTGAAGATGATATTTGGGGACGTGTTTCTCTTGGGCGACTTTCTAAAGGAGGAATTGTACCTAATACAGAGTATAAAAAAACAAATGTTGGTGTAAGAGTAGGTGCTAATTTAAGTGAAAAACTTTCTATTGATTTATCTGCTAATTATATTTTAAGTAATTCTGATAATGTGCCAGATATTGGGTTTTCTAGCGGTGGATTAATGTATAGTATGCTTTGGGTGATGAAAAACTATAGTTTAGATGATTACAAAGATTACTGGTTACCGAATCAAGAATACCAACAACAAAATTACTTTTTATCTTGGGGAACAAATCCTCACTTAATTGTAAATGAGAATTTAAACGGATTTAAACATAATAGAATATTTGGTAATTTTAGAACAAATTATGAATTTAATGACAACTTTTCTGCTTTTGTAAGAGTCGGTTTAGATTCTTATCAAGATAGAAGGCAGTCTAGAAGAGCCCCGGGGCAACCTGCTTTTCCAAACGGAATGTACAGAGAACAAGATGTTCGTTTACAGGAATTTAATGCAGATTTTTTAGGAACCTACACAAAAGATTTAACGGATAAGTTAGGTTTAGTGGTAAATTTAGGGACTAGTACATTTAACCAAACGATTGGTAATAAAATAGCTCAGACAAATAATTTAGCGATTCCAGGTGTATTTAGTTTAGGTAACGCTGCTGACTCTCCAGTGCTTACACAAGTGGATACTGAAAGAGAATTAAATAGTGTTTATGGTACGGTAGAATTGAATTATGATGATAAATTATATTTTGATGTTACAGGGAGAAATGATTGGTCTTCTACACTACCAACTCAAAATCAAAGTTTTTTCTATCCTTCAGTGGGTTTAAGTGCTATTGTTTCTAAAATGACAAAATTACCAGATTTTATCTCGTATTTAAAACTAAGAACAAGTTATGCTCAAACCGGAAATAGTACAGATCCAGGTGTTATAAATAATGCCTACAGTTTAGGTGCAATACCAGGTTCTGTTACAAACCCTAACGTACTTACAGATTCTAATCTACAAAGTGAAAAAACTGAGGCTTTTGAATTTGGTATAGATTTAAGGTTATTAGATAGAAGATTAAATTTTGATATTGATTTATATGATTATTCTACTACAGATCAAATAGTGTCAGCTCCTATAAGTCAAGCTTCAGGAGTGAGTTTTAGAAGGTTTAATGCAGGGGAAATTAATAGTAGAGGTATTGAAGTAATTTTAGCTGCAAAACCAATAGTTCTAGAGAACTTTAAATGGACTTCTACTTTTAACTTTGCATCAAGTAGATCGGAAGTTGTAAGTCTTGCAGATGGTATTGAAACATTGATTATTGGAGAAGGACCAAACGGAGGAACTATAGAAGCAAGACCAGGAGGTAGAATGGGAGATATTTATGGAAGAGGTTTTGAAAGAGATCCAGAAGGAAGTATTGTTTTAGAAAATATTGGAGGCCTAATGAGACCTAAAATTAGCAATGATATAAAGCGATTAGGAAACTACAACCCAGATTGGACTTTAGGTTTTACCAACAGTTTTAAATATAAAAACTTTAACCTTAATATATTTTTAGATTATAGAAACGGTGGTGATTTTTATACCTTAACTGGTTCTCAGTTATATAGATCTGGTTCTATAACAGAAACGCTTCCGTTTAGAACAGAAGATTTTGTGCCTGACGGTGTGGTAGCAAATGGTAGTGGAGGTTTTACTAAAAACACACAAACTACTACTGGGTACGATTGGTATAGAGAATATTATAGAAGTGATAATATTGAAGCAAATACCTATGATGCTACTTTTTTAAAATTAAGAGAAATTTCATTAGGAGTAGATCTTAAGCCATATTTTGAAAACTCATTTTTCGAAAAAATAAGCCTTTCTGTTTTTGGACGAAATTTAGGAACGTGGACAAAAGAAAGTTTTCTTAAACATTTTGATCCAGAGGTGTTAAGCTTTACCGGAAGTGGTTTTCTTCCTGGTTTCGAAATTGGTCAACTTCCTGGAGCAGCAACCTACGGTTTTAATCTTAATGTATCATTTTAAATTAAAAAAGTCATGATGAAAAATATATATAAAATCAAAATAATAATAGTAAGTATTATCTTATTTACAGCATGTACTGGTGATTTTGAAGAAATTAATGTTGATGATAATTCACCAACAATTGCAACTTCAGGAACACTTTTGCCTAGCACCATTTTTGGAGCAGCAAACTCACATTTAAATGTTCAGTTGTATTTAACTAACCAGGTAATGCAATACAAAGTATATAGAAATCTAAACCAATTAGATGCTTATGATTTTGCAACTGGAGCAAATCGTTTTGGTAAGTTTTGGGGAGATGCATATAGAGCAATTACCGATGGTAACGAGTCTATTGCTTATGCTCAAGAAAATGAACTGAATGCTTATATAGGTGCAGGAAAAACAATAAATGCTTTTTATTTAGCAGCTTTAACAGAATTATGGATAGATGTACCATATACAGAAGCAAATAAAGGTTTAGAGAACACGCAACCAATTTATGATAAGCAAGAAGATATTTACCCTAAAGTATTAACGCTTTTAGAAGAAGCAAATACAGCTTTGGCTGCCGATACTAAAGGATTTATTCTTGGTGGAGATATCCTTTTTAAAGGAGATGTAATGAAGTGGAGAAAAATGGCAAATTCTTTAAGATTACGTTATTTATTAAGACTTTCAAATAAAGGTTCTATCAATGCTGCTGCTCAGATAAATGATATTGTTTCAGATCCTTCTACGTATCCAATTATTGAAAGTAATGAAGAAGCTGCTATTTATGACTTTACAGGTCTTGCACCAAATACATCAGATTTTTCTTTACTTACAACTTTAGGAGGATTAAGCCCGTCAGTAAGATTTGTAGATGTTTTAGATGGTGTTGATGCAAATGATGATGCAGATGACGATCCTAGATTAGCTTTTTTTGCTGATAAACCGGTTGACCCTAGTGTATCTGCAGGTCCATTTGTGGGTGTAAAAAGTGGAACTACAAGAGAAGAAGCACAAGGTACAGGTGGAAATGCAGGGTTGTTTGCTTCTCAGTTTACCACGAAGTTTCAGGATAATAAAGGATTATTAGATTTTGTTTTTATAAGTTATGCAGAGGTACAGTTTATTTTATCAGAAGCTAGGTTAAAGAACTATATCACAACTTCTACAGCACAAATGTATTACGAAAAAGGGATTACTGCCAATTTAAATTATTGGAATTTAACAATGCCATCTGGTTTTCTTACTAGAGCAGATGTGGCTTGGGATGGAACTTTAGAAACATTAATAAATCAAAAATGGATTGCAATGTTCTTTAACAATACATTAGAAATGTGGGGAGATTACAAAAGAGTAGGACTTCCAAATTTAGTGCCAGGGTCTTTAGCAACAACTATTACAGGTGGCTTAGTACCCACAAGAGTCTTCTACCCAACCATAGAGCAATCTGTAAATTCTGCAAATTATCAAGCAGCAGCATCAAGTATTGGTGGTGATATAATTACGGTTAAACATTGGTATCAGAATTAACATATAAAAAAAATATTATTTGAGTTGATGAGTGTTTTACAGTTAACCAGAAGCATGAAAATTGTTTTTGGTTAACAAAACACATTCAAATACTAAAAAAAAACGGAACAAATTAAATAGAATTTCTTGTGACAGAAAAATTAATAATGATACCCGGAACTCTTTGTGATGAGGCGCTTTTTAAGCATCAAATAACAGAATTATCAATTATAGCAGACTGTTATATTGCAAGTACTACTAGTGCTGCGAGTTTGCAACAGGTAGCAAAAAATATACTAGATAAATATTCTGGAGATTTATCAATAATGGGGTTATCGTACGGCGGAATTATTGCTTTTGAATTACTAAGGCAAGCACCTCATCGCATAAAACGATTAATTCTTTTAAATACAAATTATAAAGAACCTTCAGAACAAACAAGAATAAGTCAACAAAGATTTGTAGGTATGGCATATTTAGAAGGAGTTAAGGGATTTACGTCAACTATTTTAATTGATGCAATGTTACATCCTAAAAATGCAAAAAATAAAGAACTAAGAGAGGTGGTTTTAAACATGGCTTTAAATATAGGTGTAGCTGGTTTCTTTAATCAAGTAAAAGCACAATTAGGAAGACCAGATAGTACTAAAGATTTACAAAATATTAAATGTCCTACTTTAATAATTACAGGTAGAGAAGATGTTATTTGTCCAATAAAACTTCATGAAGAAATGGCAGCAGCCATTCCTAATTCGGTTTTAAAAATTATAGAAGAATGCGGACATTTAAGTACGTTAGAACAGCCTAAATTAGTTAGCAATACTATTCTTAATTGGTGGAATAAAAACTAAACAATGAGAAAAAACAAACTAAAACAACTACTAAAAACAAACAACACAGTAATGTGTGGATGGCTACACATACCCAATACTTGGACCGCCGAAGTAATGGCGAATGCTGGTTGGGATGGTGTAACTGTAGATATGCAACATGGTTTACATAGTATAGAAACAGCAATACAAATGATGCAAGCTATATCTACCACAGAAACGGTACCTATTGCTAGATCAAATTGGAATACACCTGGAGAAATAATGAGATTACTAGATGGTGGAGCTTATGGTATTATTTGCCCAATGATTAATACCAAAGAAGAGTGTCAGTCATTTGTAGGAGCATGTAAATATCCTCCTTTAGGATATAGAAGTTTTGGGCCAACGAGAGCAAGAGTTTATGGGGGTCTAGATTATGCAGAACATGCGAATGATGAAATTTTAACATTAGCAATGGTAGAAACTGTTAAAGCAGTAGAAAATATAAAAGGTATTTGTGAAACGAAAGGGTTAGATGGAATTTTTATAGGTTCTGGAGATTTAAAATTATCTATAAAAGCAACTGCAAAAGAGAATGTAGATGCACTTTTTGATCAGGCAGTAAATACTATTTTAAAAGAATGCCAACAAAATAATTTGGTTGCTGGTGTTTGGTGTGCCACAATAGAAGATGCTAAAAAAATGGTTGATAAAGGCTTTAAATTTATTGCGCTTAAATCTGATAGTATGATGTTAACCCAATATGCAAAGGAGCAAACGACCACTTTAAAAAATATTTTAAAAAACTAAACCTCAAAGATTTGTCAAAAAAAATAACACATATAGAAACACTAAAACTAGAAAGAGATGGTTTAAAGCAAGATCTTCCTGGGTTTGGTAAAAAGTATATAAACATTGTTGATTATATATTAGAAATCACAGAAGATATCTGGGAAAAAAAAGAAATAGATGTAATTAATGAAACTTACGAAAAGGACATCTTAATTCATACAGGTGCCAGAATAATTAACGGTGTAGAAACTGTAATAACGGGTACTATTGATACGCTTGCCTCTTTTCCGGATAGAAAAATGGGCGGAGAAGCAGTTATTTGGTCAACAGATAATAAGGGCGATTTTTATTCTTCTCATAGAATTATATCTACAGCAACCAATCTTGGAGAAACAATCTACGGGAAAGCTACAGGTAAAAAGATAACCTTTAGAACCATTGCAGACTGTAAAGTGGCTAACAATAAAATTTATAAGGAATGGCTTGTAAGAGATAATCTTAGTATTCTTTTACAGCTAGGTTTTGATCCTGTAGAAATGGCAAAGAAAGATGTTACTTATAAAAAAACTCCTATTGCAATTCCTATAAACAGCAATCAAGAAATAGCAAAACAAGATTTGGAATATCCAGAAAATTTGGTCTATTCTTTAATAACGAATGTCTGGAAGCAGAATAATTTTGAAGATTTAGCAGAATATCTAGCAGCAGATAGCACTTTGTACGCAGCGGGTAATCAAGAAATTAGCGGTATTACAAAGATAAAAGAATATATACAAACTGTTTTAGCTTCATTCACAGATTTAAGTATAGGTGTTGAGCGTATTACATCAAATAGAGAAGAGGGGTTAACACATATAGCAGCACGTTGGTATCTAAAAGGAAAAACAACCGAAAAAGGTGTTTTTGGAAAACGTTCTGTTGATGAAATTTTTATACCTGTATTAAGTCATTATACTGTTAAAAATGGAAAAATAACCGATGAATGGATGGTCTATGACGGCTTCGATGCTTTATGTCAAATTTATAGTCAAACGAATACTCAAATTTAATATTTTATGAATGCACACTTTAGTAATAAAAAGTTAATTACTTCCTTTTTTAAGGAAATGAATGTTACGAAAAAAGAGGATGTTAAAAATGTTTTAAACAGCTATTTTGATAAAAATAGTAGTGTAGGCATTACAAGTCCTTTTGAAGAATTAAATGGATTAGATGCATTTTATAGCAGTTTTTGGACTCCATTATTAAACGCTTTTCCAGATATAGAATACCAACCTTATATACTTTTAGGAGGTGCGTATGAAGAACGAAACTATGTTAGCTGTACCGGTAATTTTATAGGTACTTTTAAAAAAGACTGGGCAGGTATTCCTGCAAATCAGCAACCAATATGGCTTCGTTTTGCAGCTCATTTTATTATTGAAGATAATAAGATTGTAAAAGCATGGTTTTTTATAGACATGCTTTCCGTTATAAGACAAGCAGGGTTTACATTGTTTCCTAATAAAGGAGTTGAAATAATACCTCCTGCACCGATGACAGGAGATGGTATTGTAGACTATAAAACACTTCCTGATCAGAGTAAAAAAACCTTAGATCTTACCAACGCAATGTTAGAAGGGTTGTGTAGTTATGATGGTAAGAGCTTAGAATCAATGGGCCAAGAACGGTTCTGGGATGAAAAAAATATGATGTGGTACGGTCCATCTGGCATTGGCACTACAAGGGGATTAAAAGGGTTTC
>NZ_WTLD01000007.1:0-174874 GCF_011379025.1 Polaribacter sp. 11A2H | reverse complement strand
GCCAAGAACGGTTCTGGGATGAAAAAAATATGATGTGGTACGGTCCATCTGGCATTGGCACTACAAGGGGATTAAAAAAAAAAAAAAAAAATCATCAAGTACCTTTTATAACCGCTTTTCCAGACCGAGGAATTACAGAAAAACAAGGTGAGGATCACTTTACACAAATTGGCGAAGGTAACTATTCTTGCGATTTTGGTTTTCCTGCAATGTATGGTACCCATACTGGAGATGGTTGGCTAGGGTTAAAAGCAACGGGAAAAAGAATAACCTTACGAGTAGTAGATTACTGGAGGCGTGAAGGCGATCACTTAAAAGAAAATTGGGTATTTATTGATATGCCTCATGTATTAAAGCAATTGGGAATTGATGTATTTAAAGAACTTAAAAATCTTAAAAAGGACTAATAATTATCTTTTTAAAGTCTAAAGTAATTGCATTAATTAGAGGAAACTCACAAAATAACTGAACTAAAAATATACAGTATGCTTAAAGAAAGATTAATAAGATATAGCGATTTAATGCCCTGTAAAGCCGCATTTATAGATGCTAAAACACCAGGGAGTCATTTAAAAGATAATTATAGCATTATTGGTGGTGGAGTATCTGAGAGCACACATCAAAAGGTAAATCTTTCTGAAAAACATGGTTTTTGCATTGGTGCTGGAGGGCAACCACCTAGAGTTAAAAATTCTCCACATTCTCATTTTACAGCAGAGGTTTTTATTGTGTATAGTAGTCATTGGAGATTTTATTGGAACAATGATGAAAAAAGTGAAATTATCTTACATCCGGGAGACATTATATCATTACCAACCAACATGTTTAGAGGTTTTGAAAATGTAGGTGATGAATACGGAATGATCTTTTCGGTTTTAGGACATGATGATGCTGGTGGAGGTGTAGTTTGGTTACCACGTGTAATAGAAGAAGCCAAAGATTATGGTTTAATACTTTTAGAAAACGGAAAATTAGTAGACACTACTATTGGAGAAAAAATTCCTGAAGGATCAAAAGCGATAGCTCCTTTAACAGAAAGTGACTTAAATAAATTTGATCAATATACTGTAGAAGATATGAAACAGCATGTAGGTTTTGTTGGTACGTATAAAGCATCTAATTTTAAAGGTTTTCCAAATAAAACACCAGAAACGTTAAGATGGATTGATGTTTTGGGACCTAAAGATAGCAATGATCACAAATTTTCGGTAAAACAAGGAGACCCAAACGGAGATGGTTTTAATGTATTTGGCTTACAAAGTGACGCTACAGGAACTACAGGAAAATATAAACGTAACGAGGTAGAGGTTTTGTTTATACATCGTGGTCAGTTTGAGATTTTCTGTTCACATAATGGAGAAGAAATTACGGAAACGTTAAATGATGGTGATATTTTTACTTTTCCAAAAGGATCTGTAAGGAATATTACCGCTAAAACATACGGATTCGCATACTTGGTAGTAGGAGAAGATTATCCTAAAGCACCACAATTGGTTTCGTGAAAAAAATAAACGAGATAGAATCATCATTCATTTTTTACTTGTTCTATAATTTTAGATAGAGCTCAGTAAAACCGTCGGTTTCTTGTAAATAGTTAATTATAGTATTTAAATTATAAAAATAGCAGTACAGCAGTATAAAGAGATTTAGCATTTTTCAATAACAATAAATAAACACCAATACAAATGGCAATTAGATACATTAAAAAAGGAATGGCAGCAGAAGAATCTGCAGCAGATCAATTAAAAACAAGAAAAATAGTAGAAAGTATTCTTTCTGATGTAGAAAATAGAGGAGATGAAGCAGTAAGAGAATTATCTGCTAAATTCGATAAATGGAGTCCAGCAGCTTTTAGACTTTCAAAAGATGAAATTCAAGAGATCATTTCTAAAGTATCAGACAAAACAATTGAAGACATTAAATGGGCACAAGCACAGGTGCGTCGTTTTGCTCAAATACAAAAATCTGCTTTAAGAGATATAGAAATAGAAACCATTCCGGGAGTAATTTTAGGTCATAAAAATGTACCTGTAAATAGTGTTGGTTGTTATGTGCCAGGTGGTAGATATCCTATGGTTGCGTCTGCTCATATGAGTGTACTAACGGCTAAAGTTGCTGGTGTAAAAAAAGTGATCGCTTGTACACCTCCAGACCCAAAAACAGGAGTGCCACCGGCAGAAACAGTAGCAGCAATGTATTTGGCTGGTGCAGATGAAATTTATATTTTAGGAGGAGTCCAAGCAATGGCAGCAATGGCTTATGGTTGCGTAGGTATGGATCAAGTAGATATGATTGTTGGACCAGGAAACCAATACGTAGCAGAAGCAAAAAGACAATTATTTGGAAGAGTAGGTATTGATTTACTAGCAGGACCAACAGAAACGTTAGTAATTGCAGATGATACAACAGATGCAGAAATGGTGGTTACAGACCTTTTAGGTCAGGCAGAACATGGCCCTAATTCTCCTGCTATTTTATTAACAAATAGTGAAACTTTGGCGTTACAAATTGAAGATGAAGTAAAAAAACAATTAAAAGTATTGTCTACGGCAGATTTGGCAAGTAAGTCTTGGGACGATTATGGAGAAGTTATTTTGGTTGACAGTTATGAAGAAATGGTAACGGTGGCAGATGATATTGCTAGTGAACATGTTCAGGTTAATACTAAAGATCCTCAGTATTTTAAAGACAATATGACCAATTATGGTGCTTTGTTTTTAGGAAATAGAACAAACGTTGCTTATGGAGATAAAGCAATTGGTACCAATCATACCTTGCCTACAAAAAAAGCAGCTCGTTTTACAGGAGGCTTATGGGTAGGTAAATTTATTAAAACTTGTTCTTATCAAAATATAATTACAGATGAAGCGAGTGTTTTAGTCGGTAATTACTGTTCACGTTTATGTGAAATAGAAGGTTTTGAAGGGCATAAAAAACAAGCTGATATCCGTGTTGAGAGATATAGTAAATAAGCTTAGTTCTTAAGTAGTTTTTTAGAAAACAAAGGTTATTTTCATTATTAATTAGAAAAGGATATTATGGACAAGTTTGGAGTGCTTAATTGGTCAATTATTATAGTTTATTTAATCGCTAATTTATTATTGGGGTTTATTTTATCAAAAAAAGTGAATACTGCTAACGATTTTTATATTGGTAGAAAAACAACACCTTGGTGGGCTATTGGTATTTCTGTTTTAGCAACTTATGTAAGTGCTATGACTTTTTTAGGCGCTCCTGCCTGGTCTTATAAAGCTGGTTTATCCGTTATTGCAATTCATCTTAATTATCCATTAGTTATTATAATTGTAATGTCTTTGTTTGTTCCCTTTTTTATGCAAACAGGTGTTATTTCTATTTATGAATATCAAGAGAAACGCTTCGGAAAAGCATCAAGAACAGTTATTTCTGTGATATTTTTAGTCACTCAATTATTATCTTCTGCGGCTGTATTATATGGGTCTGCGCTAGTTATTGGTTATATAACGGGGATAGACGTAGTTACTAGTATAATTGTAGTATCAATTATTACATTAGTTTACACTTCTTTAGGAGGGATTACGGCTGTAATTTGGACAGATGTATTTCAGTCAGGAATATTTTTGGTAGCTGGTTTTATCGTCCTTTTTGTGCTGATAAATCAATTACCAGACTCTTTAATAGATACGCTTTCTAGCTTAAAAACAAAAGGAAAGATTAATCCTATAAATTTAAGTACAGACCCAACTGTAGATACTACTATTTGGGCAGGTATTATTGCTATGACTGTGTATCACGTAACTATTTATGGAGCAAACCAAATGATGATGCAAAGAACATTGGGAGCTAAAAATATAGGCGATGCTAAAAAATCGTTGGCTTTAATGGGGTTTGCAGCATTTTTTATCTATTTTTTATTCATATTTATAGGTGTGTTGTTTTACCAGTATTACCAAGGTAGAGAGTTTGATAATGACAATACAATTATGTTAGAATTTGCAGAAACAGTAGGGTTTCCTGGTTTTATAGGTATTATAGCCGCAGCAGTATTATCTGCAAGTATGTCTAGTTTATCATCAGCATTAAACTCGCTTTCTACAATTTCTACAAGTGGTTTTTATCAAAAGTATTTTAAACCTAATGAATCATCAAAACACTATTTAAGGGTTGCAAGAATTTCAACTGTTTTTTGGGCTATTTTAATAATTATACCTGCTATTGCTTTTTCTAGTACTACAGGTTCTATATTAGAACTGATTACCAAAATAGGTTCTTATTTTGTAGGCGCAAAACTAAGCATGTATATGTTAGGTTTTTATTCTAAACAAACAACAGAAAAAGGACTGTTGGTTGGAGTCGCTTTTGGTTTTATCGTGTTATATTTTGTACATGAATATACAGATATTGCTTGGACTTGGTATGCCGTTATTGGTGGGGTAGTTAATATTTTTGTTTCCATCATTGCAAGTCTTATTATTGATGGTAAACAAACAGAATGGTCACTGTATTCAATTCCTGGTCAGAAAGCAAAATTTAAATCAGAAAATAAACCAGAAAAAGAAAATGGTTGGTACGTTGTTCCTGGAAAGTTAGACAAAGTAAGTTATTATTTATTAGGCTTTTTTGTAGTAACAATCATATTTTTATTATCATTTGAAAACTTTATTAATTAAAATGAAACCAATAAAAACAGCTTTAGTTACAGGAGGAAGTGGAGGCATTGGCTCAGAAATATGCAAACAATTGGCATTGGCAGGTTATGTAGTTATTGTAAATTATAACAGCAACAAAGAAAATGCTTTAAAAACATTGCACAGCCTTAAAAATTCTGAGCAACATCATATATTTAAAGCGTCTATAACAAATAGCAACGAATTGTCTGATATGGCTAATTTTGTAAAAACAACTTTTGGTTTTTTAGATGTGTTAGTCAATAATTCAGGAGTTACTAAAGCAGTACCGCATGAAAATTTAGATGACTTGGAGGATGATTTTATAGATCAAATTATGAAAGTTAATTTTCGAGGAACTTTTGCTACCATAAGAGCTTTTAGAAGTCTTTTAGAAAAAGGAAAAAACCCCATTGCAATTAATATATCTTCTATTGCTGCAAAAACGGCAGTTGGTAGCAATGTTGCATATTGTGCTTCAAAAGCCGCTGTAGATTCTTTAACTATGAGTTTAGGGCGCGCATTGGCTCCAAAAATAAGAGTAGTTTCCTTGTCTCCTGGTTGGGTAAATGGTGCTTACGCTAAAAACTTACCAAAAGAATACATTAAAGAACAAGAAGACAAAACACCATTAGGCAGAATTGCAGAGGCTGAAGATATTGGAAAAGCTTTAGTGACCATTGCAGAATCATTTACATTTTCTACAGGTTGTATTTTTCCAGTAGATGGAGGAAGACCTTTAACTTAATTTTTATGAAAAATAATTTTCAACACGCAAAAAGCGTAGTTCGTGCATATTATGAATCTTTTGATAATGCATCAGATAACAATTTAGAACAGGTATTAAAAGAACATACAACTAACGATTACCATTGGAGAGGAATGCATCCATTCTATGAACAATATGGTGCTAAAGATGTAATATCTAGTTTTTGGAAACCCTTTAGAAAATCGTTTGCTCCTTTACAAAGAAGAGAAGATATGTTTTTTGCTGGAGATAACGATTGTGATTCAGGAAAAACTCAGTGGGTGGTTAGTGTAGGGCATTTAGTTGGTTTGTTTGATGCCGATTGGTTAGGTATTCCGCACACGGGTAAAATGATTTTCTTACGATATGCTGAGTTTCATAGAGTAGAAGGTGATAAAATTGCAGAAACAGCATTATTTTGTGATATATTAAGTGTTATGGATCATGCAGGTCATTATCCATTACCTCCTATGACGGGATCTGCTTTTGTTTATCCTGGACCTCGAACTCATGATGGACTCCTTTTTGAAGAGCAAGATCCTAAAGAAGCAGAAAAAACGATGAGCGTTCTAAATCAAATGATTGCAGATTTAGATGAAATTAATAAATCTGGTGATGACAATTGTCCTCCAGAATTATTAGCAAAAACATGGAATGAAGACATGGTTTGGTACGGCCCTACTGGTATAGGCGCTTCTTATACAATTAAGAGATATCAAAAGCAGCATCAATATCCTTTTAGAGAGAATTTAACAGAGAAAGTATTTTATGGTCATATTGCACGTTTTGCAGAAGGCAATTATTGTGGTTTCTTTGGATGGCCAAACTTGTCTAATAAAAATAGTGGCGGCTTTTTAGGGCTTCCTAAGAGTGATGTTAAAGCAGAAATGAGAGTTGTAGATATCTATAGAAGAGAGGGAAATAAACTAGCAGAAAACTGGGTATATATTGATGTTTTGTACTATTTATACCAGCAAGGTTTAGATGTGTTAGGTAGAATGCAAAAGATGAATAGTAAATAGTTTATTTAGGGCTACTTAAACTTAAATTAAGATATCACCTAGTTTTTTTTGTGGTAATCTCTAAGATATAAAAGGTTCTAATGCCTTACTTTTTACAAGAAAGTATTTATAGAAAAAAGTATATAGGTTAAAAAATTCTGTGTTAAATTGCACAGAATTTTTTATTTAAAATTATTTCATAATGTCAAAACCATTCAAATTTAAAGAATTTACAATTCAGCAAGATAAAACGGCCATGAAAGTTGGTACAGACGGAGTTTTATTAGGTGCATGGTGTTCTGTGGATGCTTATCCGGATACAATTCTAGATATTGGTGCTGGTACAGGAGTAATTGCTTTAATGATTGCACAACGCTGCGATGCTATGACAATTGATGCTGTTGAGGTTGATGAAAATGCCTATGAACAAACCGTTGCAAATTTTGAAGAATCTGATTGGGGAGACCGTTTGTATTGCTACAATGCCACTTTTACAGAATTTGCAGAAGAAATTGCAGAAGAGGAAGAAACGTATGACTTAATAGTTTCGAATCCGCCATTTTACACGGATGATTTTGAAACTGAAGATACTGCAAGAAATAAAGCGCGTTTTACTTCTTCTTTGTCTTTTGATGAATTGATTGTAGGTGTATCTAAAATATTATCTAAAAACGGTAACTTTTCTGTAGTGATTCCTTTTAAAGAAGAAGAAAGTTTTATCAACCTAGCTAAAGAAAATAATTTGTTCTTGAATCGAATTTGTAGAGTTCAAGGCAATAAAACATCAGAAATAAAAAGATGCTTGTTAGCCTTTTCTTTTGATGAAACTGAAATACAAGAAGAGAGTTTAATTATAGAAATTGAACGTCATAAATATACAGAGGATTATATTAATTTAACGAAGGATTTTTATTTGAAAATGTAGTTTAGTTAAACGCTAAGGGCGCAAAGTGTTTTGCAAAAGACGCAAAGAAAATGACTTTTACTCCGTGAATCTCTGCGAAAATACTCTGTGTAACAACAAACTTTATCCAACCACATAATTAGGGTTATATCCCAAATAAGGAACTTCTTTCTCTATAAATTTAATTCCGTAAATTTCTAATTCCTTTAAAATAGGTTCATAAACTTCTTTTGTTATAGGTAGTAGAACACCAGGGGTTTTAATTTCTCCTTTTAAAATTTTTAAAGCAGCAATTGCAACAGGTAAGCCTACTGTTTTTGCCATGGCTGTATATGTTTGGTTTTCTCCAATAACCACTAAACTACTTTCTATTTGATGCTTTTTACCATCAATTTCATAACCAAAAAGATGCTGCATTACAATCATATCTTTATCATCTTCTTGTAAAGTCCAAGAATCTTCTAATATTTTTTGTAGCATTTGTGCAGGAGTCGCATTTTTTAATAGAATTCGTTTCTTCGGGTTAAAAAGATCAAGCTCAACTAATTTTTCCCACATTACATCATCTTGATCTATCTTTAAATAAGAACGTAATTTTAACTCAACAGAATCCGAAGGAGAATAGGCTAAAAATAAGTTTACAAAATCTCTATAACTCATGTTTTCAGAATCTTCAATAGTATAAGAATCATCGGTCATGCCTAATTGTACAAAAATGTTCCAAGCCCTAGAGAAACCCACTTTTCTAATAGTTCCTCTGTACATTGTAGGTATATTATCTAAGCCATAAACACTTCTGTATTTTAGAGAATCTCTATTGCCGTAAGCTTCAAAATTGCTATCATTAATTTTTAAAAACTCAGTTCTTCTAAATAATTTATGGTACGGAATGTATTTATAAGTACTTTCTTGAATAAACATTGCAGCACCACCTTGTCCTGCTAAAACCACGTTTCTTGGGTTCCATGTAAATTTATAATTCCATAAATTGTTATCGCTTTCTGGGGCTACTAATCCTCCACAAAAAGATTCGAATAATAACATTTTAGCACCTTGGTTTCTAATTTTATCGAGTATTTGCATGGCACTCATGTGATCGATTCCTGGGTCTAAGCCAATCTCATTCATAAGAACCAATCCTTTTTCCTTTGCAGCTTTATCTAAAGCTTTCATTTCATCAGAAACATAAGAAGCCGTAACCATGTGTTTACTAAAAAGAATACAATCTTTTGCTACCTCAATATGAAGTCTTGCGGGTAGCATAGAAATTACAATGTCAGTTTTTTCAATAAATTCTTGACGTTGTTTTTTATTAAAAATATCTAGAATAATGCTCTTTGCATTTTTATGATTATTGATAATTTTATCTGCATTAACTGTAGAAATATCTCCAATAATTATCTTTAATTTTTCTTCATCAGATTTTTCTAATAAATACTTTATTAGAAAAGAACTCGATTTTCCTGCACCAATAATTAGAATGTTTTTCATAAGATAAAAGATGTATTTTTGTGTAGCATACGAAGATACGTTAATTGTTTAAAATTTAACAAAAACCATTAAAAATGTTTAAAAATTTAATTATTACTTCTTTTTTAGGAATGTTTGCTATTGTTTTAGGTGCTTTTGGAGCACATGCTTTAAAAGAAATTTTATCTGCTACAGAATTATTGAGCTTTGAAACCGCTGTTCGTTATCAAATGTATCATGTAATTGTATTGTTATTTGTTAATACGTACGATGGATTTACTACTTCACAAAAAAATAAGATTAGTTATATTTTCTTTTTAGGAATTCTATTATTTTCAGGTTCTATTTATGCGATTCATTTAACAGCAATCACAGCAAAATCTATTTGGTTTGTTACGCCATTAGGAGGATTAACATTAATAATTGGTTGGTTTTTAATGATTATGGTATTCTTTAAGAAATTAAGGAAAAATATGTGATTTCATATTTTTTACATCAAATAGACTGCCGTTTAGAATTAAAGTGTAATTTTGTAAGCAATTAATCTATAAAAATTAAAAACATTGATATGGTAGATACAAGTACGAAATCGATTTCGTTAAATAGTCTAGGAATCAAGAATGCAACAGTTCGTTATCAGTTAACTTCAGATGAGTTACATAATGAAACTGTTAAAAAAGGGCAAGGAGTTGTGTCTTCTTTAGGAGCAATTGCTGTAAATACCGGTGAATTTACTGGGCGTTCCCCAAAAGATCGTTTTATAGTAAAAGACGAAGTAACCAAAGATGAGGTTTGGTGGAGTGATATTAACATTCCTTTTGATTCTAAAAAGTTTGATGCTTTATATACAAAAGTTGTTGATTATTTGTCTGAAAAAGAAATTTTTGTAAGAGATAGTTATGCTTGTGCAGATGAAGATTATAAATTAAATATTAGAGTTGTAAACGAGTTTCCTTGGAGCAATATGTTTGCTTATAATATGTTTTTACGTCCTACAGAAAAGGAATTAGAAACTTTTTCTCCAGAATGGACTGTAATTAATGCTCCTGGTTTTATGGCAGATCCAGAAGTAGATGGAACACGCCAACACAATTTTGCAATTTTAAATTTTAGTAAAAAAATTGCTTTAATAGGAGGAACGGGATATACTGGTGAAATTAAAAAAGGAATCTTTTCTGCTTTAAATTTTATTCTACCTGTTTATAAAAATACATTACCAATGCATTGCTCTGCAAATGTTGGTAAAGAGGGTGATACTGCTATTTTCTTCGGATTATCGGGTACCGGAAAAACAACGTTATCTACAGATCCAGAAAGAAGTTTAATTGGTGATGATGAACATGGTTGGACTGCAGAAAACACGGTCTTTAATTTTGAAGGTGGTTGTTATGCAAAAGTGATTAATTTATCAGCAGAACAAGAACCAGAAATTTTTGCAGCTATTAAAAAAGGTGCAATTCTAGAAAATGTGGTTATGGATGATAAAGGAGTTATCAATTTTGCAGATACTTCTATTACTCAAAATACCAGAGTTAGTTACCCAATTCATCATATAGAGAATATACAAATACCATCCATAGGAAAAAATCCAAAGAATATTTTCTTTCTAACTGCGGATGCTTTCGGTGTTTTGCCTCCAATTTCTAAATTAACACCCAATCAGGCAGCTTACCATTTTATTTCTGGTTATACCGCAAAAGTAGCAGGTACAGAAGCGGGAGTTACGGAACCAACACCAAGTTTTTCTGCTTGTTTTGGTGCTCCTTTTATGCCATTACATCCAACAAGATATGCAGAAATGCTAAGTAAGAAAATGAAAGATGCTGGTGTAAATGTTTGGTTGATAAATACAGGTTGGTCTGGAGGCCAATACGGAGTAGGTAGAAGAATGCCTTTAAAATATACAAGGGCAATGATTACGGCTGTTTTAAATGGCGATTTAGGAAGCTATAAATATGAAGATTATCATATACATTCTGTTTTTGGAGTTGCACAACCAAGATCTTGTCCTGGAGTGCCAACAGAACTGTTAAGTCCAAGGTCTACATGGAATAATGATGAAGCTTATTATAAGACAGCCTTTAAACTGTCTAACGCATTTAGAAATAATTTTACACAGTTTGAAGAAGCTGCAAGTGAAGACATACGTAGGGGAGGACCTCAACGATACGCATTTTAGTAGTTTTTGTTTTTTAGGAAAGCACCTCAATTTGAGGTGCTTTTTTTGTTTGCGTTAATATTAGATTTTTTTGAGTTAAGCTTAAAGGTATTAATACTGTAACTTTGTACAAGTGAAACACACATATTAGTTTAACATTAAAAAAAATAAAGACATGAGCAATAGTAGCAACACAGTAGTAGGATTATTAGCAGGAACAGTAATAGGAGCAACTTTAGGTATTTTGTTTGCACCAGATAAAGGAGTAAAAACAAGAAAAAGAATTTCTGACGAGGCTTTACATGCTAAAGATAAAATTGTAGAAACAGCAAGTGATTTAACAGACAGAGTTTCCTCTTCAGTAGTAGGTCAGAAAGAAAGTTTAGACACGCAATTAGAAAATGTAGTATCTAATGTTAGTCATAAAGCAGAAGATGTAATTTCTACCTTAGAGAAAAAATTGAAAGAACTGAAAGAACAAAATAAAAAATTACAAAAATCTGCCTAATATGAGCATATTAGATAATTTAAAAAGTTCTGCAGATACAGGAACAGATGCAAGCAAGCAGTTTATTTCTAAAACTTTTGAACATACAAAGTTAAAAGCTTTTCAAGTAACTGCTTTAACCCTTAGTATGATTATCAAACTTTTTATTATTGGAAGTTTGATAGTTTTAGGGTTTTTATTTTTAGCAATTTCTGCATCAGTAGGATTGGGACAATACCTTGGCAATGTTGCTTTTGGGTATTTGATTGTTGGATCATTCTTCTTAGTTATTTCTTTATTATCTTATTTTCTTAGAAAATCTTTTGATAAAAAAGTAATCACCATAGTATCTAAGATATTTTTTGATTAATTAATAGCACCTAAACAACACGCAATGAAAACATATAGAAGTTTTGAAGAAATAGAAATAGATTTAAAGCAGTTGTCTCTAGAAAAACAAATAGCTTTAGAACAACTTAAAATAGTGAAAAGTGATTTTGAAGAAAGTTTAAAACCGATGAACATAATAAGTAACGGACTTAGCTTTTTTGGTAAGTTTGGTACTTTAATGTTTATAAAGAAAATTTTTAAATAGCACCCTTTTATAAGGGAACTAAACCACTGTTAACAGTTTTTTCTTAAAACTGTTTGGGGTAATACCATACTTTTCTCTAAAAATTTTAGAAAAGTAACTCCTACTACTAAAACCAATACTGTAAACAATTTGAGATATATTTAAATCTGTGTTTTTTAAAAGATCTCTTGAAGACTCTAAGCGAATATGTCTTATATATTCTGTAACAGTTCTATTGTATAAAAACTTAAAACCATCTTGTAGTTTGGCTTGTGTTAATCCAGAATCTAATGAAAGATCTTCTAGAGTGTAATTTTTAGCAGGATTTTTTACAATTGTTTTACCTAGTTTACGCACAATTTTTAACTCATCCTTGGCAAGAGACTTAGGTAAAGTAACACCTTCTAGAAGTCTATTGTGTTGTTGAATATGTAAAGATAATACTTCATAAACTCTCGCTTCAATTTTTAGAATACGCAGCATTCCTTTTCCCTTTACATTTTTTATTTGCGTAATAATGTCAGCCATTTTTAAATTAAGAGTACCGTAATTTATAAATCTATGATCATGATCGGTATCTACAAAAACTTCGTATAATTTTTCATTTAATGTAGAAACGTTTGTAGTTCTTTTTTTTAAAAATTTCTTTCTAACAATCTCTATAAGATTAATTTCTACTTTTTCATTCTTAGGTAAATGGATATAATTATAACCATCTGTTTTATTGGTGAAAATTAAGGATTGAAATTGGTCTATTTTACTTTCCTTATTATCAATGCCAAATCGGTGTTTAAAAGAACCAAATGAAGGGTACATAAATCGAAGAGGATTAAATTCTGGAACTGCTTGAATTTTAAAAATAAATTCTTTGTGTAGTTTTAGATCAAAATCTAACAAGTTTACACCCCAATCGAAAGGTATAAAACGAATAGTTCCAATAGCGTTTTCATTATTAATTGTAAGTACATTTTCACTCCAATTACTATTAACAGAACCTCCTATTTTTATAGCAATTTGCTCAAGTAAATCTTTGTCACTATCAGCAATTATTTCAATCTCAATCATTGTAGCAAAGTATTTTAAAGGAACAATTATTTAATGTTCAGTTCAAAGAATAAAAATAGTTTAAATTTTAATAACAAAGTTGACTTTTTTATCAATATTTATATTTTTCTCTATTCTTATAAAAATTGTAATGGTAGTTATTAAGTATTAGAGAAAAACTTAAATGAGTTAAAATTTAGATTATATGCAATCACAACTAAAGCTTAATTGGAATATATTTGTATAACAGTTAGTTAGTTAGTTAGTTAGTTGAAAAAAAATTAGATAGATGTACATCGTTTGGCATCATTAAAGTAAGCAAGCGTTCATTTAAAATATTAAAATTATGTTACGTTGGACAGTCACTTTTATAATAATCGCATTAATAGCAGGTGTTTTAGGATTTGGAGGAATTGCAGGAGCTGCAGCAGGAATAGCTAAAATTATTTTTGTAATCTTCATTATTCTTTTCTTAATATCTTTAATTACAGGAAGAAAAAAAGTATAATTCTTATTTTAATTCCAATTAGATATTGGCATATAATACTTGTTAAAAGTAGAAAGCATCCATTTCGAAGGTTTCGAATGGATGCTTTTTTTTATGAAATGATGTGAGAATTTTTAATTATTATTTAAGAGTAACCTCTTTTTCTTTTTTTATGATATTTACAGATGTTACTTTTCCTGCTTCTTCTGATTTCTTTTCAATTTCAGGAACAGTTATTTCTGTTTTTTGAATGCCTTTAGTAGTAACAATTTTAGCCGTTTTACTTGTAGTCATTGACAATTCTCCAGTAGTTTTTTTAATATCAAGCTTAACTTCTTTTTTAATTTCTTCACTATGAGTTTTTGCATCAGAATGTCCTCCTAAAATAGGGGCAATTACTAAACCAATTAAGCAAGTAAGTTTAATTAATATATTCATAGATGGCCCAGAAGTATCTTTAAAGGGATCACCAACTGTATCGCCGGTAATTGCAGCCTCATGAGCAGCAGAACCTTTATGAGTCATCTCTCCATTAATCATCACTCCAGCTTCAAAAGACTTTTTAGCATTGTCCCAAGCTCCACCAGCATTATTCTGAAATATGGCCCATAAAACACCACTTACTGTTACACCAGCCATATAACCACCTAACATCTCTGCTATCATTAAATTATCCATGCCAAATAGCATAGGTAGAAATGCAATAACTAAAGGAAAACCAATTGTTAATAAACCTGGCAACATCATTTCTCTTAGAGAAGCTTTTGTAGAAATAGCAACACATTTATCATATTCTGGCTTTCCTGTACCCTCCATAATTCCTGGAATTTCAATAAATTGTCTTCTTACTTCATAAACCATTTCCATTGCAGCTTTACCTACAGCATTCATTGCTAAAGCAGAGAATACTACAGGTACCATTCCACCAATAAACAACATGGCTAAAACGGGTGCTTTAAAAATATTAATTCCGTCTATTCCTGTAAAAGTTACATAGGCAGCAAATAAAGCCAATGACGTTAATGCGGCAGAAGCTATAGCAAAGCCTTTACCAGTTGCTGCTGTTGTATTACCTACAGAATCTAATATATCTGTACGTTCTCTTACGATAGGGTCTTGTTCGCTCATTTCTGCAATACCACCAGCATTATCTGCTATTGGTCCAAAAGCATCAATAGCTAATTGCATAGCTGTAGTTGCCATCATTGCAGATGCTGCCATTGCAACACCATAAAACCCTGCTAATGCATAAGAAGACCAAATTGCCGCTGCGAATAATATTACTGTAGGAAAAGTAGAAATCATTCCTGTTGCTAAACCAGCAATAATATTTGTACCAGCTCCAGTTGCAGATTTTTGAACAATATTTAAAATTGGTTTTTTACCTAAACCTGTATAATATTCTGTTACTGCAGATATAATACCTCCAACAAATAAACCGACTAAAGTTGCATAAAAAACACGCATTGAAGATATATTTTTAGATACATTTCCTCCTGTTTCAAAGAAATTCATTTTCATTGTTTCTGGCAACATATAGTTTACCAAAACGTAACAAGAAATGGCAACTAAGGCAATTGAAAACCAATTTCCTTTATTTAAAGCTCCCATTACTTGAGATTCTTTAGCGTTATTATCTTTAATGCTAACGAACATGGTGCCTATTAAAGAAATAATAATTCCAACACCAGCTATTGCCATAGGCAATAATATAGGACCAATAGAACCAAAATTCTTAAATATAGCAATGTCGTTTACTTCAATAATATAGTTTCCTAAAACCATTGCAGCTAAAACAGTTGCTACATATGAACCAAATAAATCGGCACCCATTCCAGCAACATCACCAACATTATCACCAACATTATCTGCAATTGTAGCAGGATTCCTCGGGTCATCTTCTGGAATACCAGCTTCTACCTTACCAACTAAATCTGCACCAACATCTGCTGCTTTGGTATAAATACCACCACCAACTCTTGCAAATAAGGCAATAGATTCTGCACCCAATGAAAAACCAGCTAATGTTTCTAAAACAATTGTCATTTTATCTACAGAAAAAGTTTCTTCTGCGCCACCCATAAAGTAATTGTAGAAAATGATAAAAAAAACGGTTAATCCTAATACAGCTAAACTGGCTACACCAAGCCCCATAACGGTACCACCTCCAAAAGATATTTTTAAAGCATTTGGCAAACTAGTTTTTGCCGCTTGTGTAGTTCTTACATTTGTTTTGGTGGCAATTCTCATTCCTATATTTCCTGCAAAAGCAGAAAAAAATGCTCCAAAAATAAAGGATACAACAATTAAAATATGTGTTGTAGGCACCATAAACGAAACTGCTGTTAAGGCTATACTTACAATAACTACAAAAATAGCAAGTAACTTATATTCTGCATTTAAGAAAGCAAGTGCTCCTTCATGGATGTAATCGGATATTTCTTTCATTTTGCCATCTCCGGCATCTTGCTTCATTACCCAGTTTTGTTTAATCCACATGTAGATTAATCCAATAATAGCCATTGCTATTGGCATATAAATCATCATTGATTCCATATAATTGTTTTTATTAAATTATTATTAAGTAAAAGTAATAAAATCAACTTAATAAAAAAAGACTATATAATTTAAAGATAATGTATTTAAAAGTTGTTTATTTTATATTATCTATACTATGACTTATGTCAGCTTTTTTAGTAAATTCTATCAAATTTAGATATTCTTTTGCTTGTTATAATAACTATAATCAATATAAACCGTTTTGAGTTTTTAAATTTTGAACAAAAAAAAGCACCTTAAAAAATTAAGGTGCTTTTTACTTTTATTGAAATTTACTTAGATAGTAAATGTTCTTTTTTTCTTGTGTTCGCTATCATCATAACGTTTAACACATTCATCATAAATTTTAATTGCTGCAGTAGCATCTCCCCAACCACCAGTATCAACTTTTTTCTTTTCTAAGTCTTTATAAACTTGAAAGAAATGCTCTATTTCTTTTAATCTGTGAGGATTTAAATCTGCAATATCTTCTTTGTTACTCCAAATAGGATCAGAAACAGGTACACAAATTATTTTTTCATCAGGACCTTTTTCATCCGTCATATAAAAAACTCCAATAGGTCTAACTTCCATAACAACCATTGGGTAGGTTGGTTGATGTCCTAAAACTAAAACGTCTAGAGGATCTGAATCTAGAGCCAAAGTTTCTGGAATAAATCCATAATCACCTGGGTACATCATAGAAGAAAATAACATTCTATCAAATCTAATTTTATGTAATGTAAAATCGTATTCGTATTTATTTCTACTTCCTTTTGGTATTTCTATAAGTACATCAAAAGTTATTGGGTTTTTTGGTTCTTTACTCATTGTCTTAGGTTCTTTCATTTTTTGGTTTTACACAAAAATAGTTATAAATTAAATTTTATTTCAGTTTTTAGGGCGTAAATTTACGCAAAGGATTTCGATTGAGTTCTTAAAAGACATCAATATCTTATTTTAAAAATTAAATAGCAATCCTGCTGTTACTCCAAATTTTCTTGCTTCAGAATTATCAAAGTAGTTTCCTCTAAAGTTAAAATCTACTCGTAATACCTTAAAAATATTAGCAACTCCAACACTGTATTCATAATAAGGTTCTTGAGAAGGAGCTGTTAAGGGTATCTGAAAACTATTAGGAGTTGTGTTTAATGCAACGTTTTTGTCAGAGATATCTCCTAAAAATGTTTTAAAACCTATTACTGTTCTTAACTTAGTCTTTTTTAATAGTGGAATTCTAGAAAAAATTCTACCATTAAAATTATGTTCTAAATGAAAGGAAGCATATCTATCTGTTACAAATTCGTAGAAATTTAGTAGGTTAAAGGTATTGTTAAACATAAAATAAGTTTGATTTCCTGGAGCAACACTTAATAAGCCTAAAGGAACTTCGCCAAAAGTTTGTCCCATTTCTAAAGAAGTTTTTAACCTTCCGAGACCACCAATTTTCCATAATTTAAATAAGGAAACTTGCACTTTAGTATAATCAAAATCACTACCAAAAATATCTTTAGTTCCTCTTGTTATTTGGGTGAAATATTGTGTGTAATTAGTGTTTGCAGCTTCTCTCTGTACTCCAAAACCAGACATTTTTCTTTTAGGATAATAGCCCAAAGAAAAAACAGTTTCTAATTGTCTTATGTTAGATGAAATTCCAGATGGAGCGGTAACATCATTATAATCTAAACTAAAACTATCTGAAGCTGAATTTAGTGTTTTGTAATTTGCAGAAAGCTTTAATATTAAATTTGGAGTTGGTTCTATTTCTCCTGTAAGTGTAGTAATATTAATATTTGTTAGTTTGTCATTTGTACCAGTGCTAATTAATGATGAAGAACCGTCACTTCTGCCTAAAACATCTGTATTTGCGGTTAAAGTAGCTCCAATTTGTTCAATATCATTTTTCTTACCACCTGTAATTACAAATCTATTTTTTTTATTTACAAGCCATTTTGCTTGAAATCCATATTTTAAATTCTTATCTTTTAAACCATAAGCAGTATAGGCTTCTAGTCTAAATAAATCATTTGAAGATTTATAAGTTCTAGCACCAACCCTTACACGCAATCCTTCTACGTCATTATATCCAAAAGTAGAAAAAATAGGGCCATAATCTATGTTTAAAGATTCTATTTCAAAATATCCAGAATACATGGTCTGAACAGCTTTGTTGATGTTTTTAAATTTTTTAACCGTTTTTAAAGTATCTATTAATTTATAGATTCCTTTTTCGTTTTTATTGAGTTCTTCTAATCTATTATTGTCCCAAAACTCTCTAGATTTACTATATATGGAATCGTTGTTTGGGGTAAAAACTTTTTTATCATAAAAGTTTTCATCTTTTAATGGTTTATTGAAAACATAATCTTTATAAATGGTAGTTTTTTTACCATAAACTCCTCTCGATTTATCTTTTTTACTAAGTGCAAAATCAGATAATAAATAGTCTCTTTTTAAGACAAAAATAGAATCGTTTAACAATTCAAACTCTTGCTCTATATACACATCTTTTACCCAGTTTATATTGGCATTTTTTACGACTTGTAAATTAATTTCTTTTACAGCAAATGTGGAATCATTTACCCAGAAATTACCTTTAAAAGTAAGTTCATTTTGTCTTCTAGGATAGTAAATAATATTATAGCACCATTTTTTACCTATATAAGAGCTATCTGCCAAAACATAATTGTAATTATTGATTCCTGTTTTAGACAATGGGCTCACAAAGCTTTTATCGAATATTTTTAAATAATTGTCATAAATATCATATTTAGCATATAAATCATCTACATAATCGATAAGTTGTTGGTCTTTACTAAAACCAGAGTTTTGGTTTGCAATTAAAACTTCTTTTTCTTTATTTATAGTATTGTCTCCATATACTTGCGTAAGATTTTCGTTTAAAAAAACAGGTAAAAAAGTTTTCCCAGTTATGCTAGAGGTATCTATATCTTTAAAAACAAATTCTAATCCTTTAAATATTTTTTTTCCTTTTAATTTTTCATCAATAGTATTTAAATCAAATTCTACTTTTTGATATTTCTTATAGCTATATTGATTAAAATGACTTAAACCATTTTTACGTTTTTGAGCCCAAATTTTTCTAAGAATATCTATTGCAGGATTGTTTTTTTTGGGTTGTTTGCCTGTTGCTATTATAATTTCATCTAAAGCATCTGTTTCTTCTTCAAGTATAATTTTTAAGTTGTAGCTAATTCTGTGTTCTAAAGGTACTATTTGTGTTTTATAACCAATAAACGAAACTTCTATTTCTTTCCAAGTTTCTTTAGATTCAAAATAAAAACCACCGTTTTCATCACTTGTGGTTCCTTCTATGGAGCCCTTAAATTGTATACTGCAATAGGGAAGAGGAGTGTTGTCTGCATCTGTTATAATTCCTTTTACCTTTGTTTGTGCTAATAAAGAAATAGAAAATAGTAGAGTATAAATTAAAGCGAATTTTATTTTCATTAGTAAGAATAATTCTTGATGTTTTTTTGTGAATAAATAACGTAATCGTTCATTAATTATTTCCTAGTCGGTGTATTATTTACGCCCTTACTAAAAAAAAGGTATAATGTTTGTTGTGTAGTATTTAGAAGTAGAAAATACGTGAGATTTAGATACTGTAGAAGTACTGACTGTGTAAAATTGCCAAATAAAAAAAAGACTAATAAAATATATTTATTAGCCTTTTTTATCAATTTATTGAAGTTGTCTTATTTTTTATACATTACTTCTTTTACCGCTTTTATAACGTCTTTATAATTTGGTATCCATTTCTCAAATAATACAGGAGAATAAGGAGCAGGAGTATCTGCAGTAGTAATTCTTTTAATAGGAGCATCTAAATAATCAAATGCTTCTTCTTGTACTCTGTAAGTTATTTCTGTAGAAATACTAGCAAATGGCCAAGATTCTTCTAAAATAACTAATCTGTTTGTCTTTTTTACTGAAGTTAAAATAGCAGCATGATCCATTGGGCGTACTGTTCTTAAATCAATAATTTCACAAGAAATATTTTCTTTAGCTAATTCATCAGCAGCTTTATAAGCTTCTTTAATAATTTTACCAAAAGAAACGATAGTTACATCTGTTCCTGCTCTTTTAATGTCTGCAACTCCAATAGGGATAATGTATTCTCCTTCTGGGATTTCCATTTTATCACCATACATTTGTTCAGACTCCATAAAAATAACCGGATCGTCATCTCTAATAGCTGCTTTTAATAAACCTTTTGCATCATAAGGATTAGAAGGTACAATAACCTTTAAACCTGGTGTGTTTGCAAACCAGTTTTCAAATGCTTGTGAGTGAGTTGCACCTAATTGACCAGCAGAACCTGTAGGTCCTCTAAAAACAATTGGGCAATTAAACTGTCCACCAGACATTTGTCTAATTTTTGCAGCATTATTTATAATTTGATCAATACCAACCAAAGAGAAGTTAAAAGTCATATACTCTACAATTGGTCTAAGACCATTCATTGCAGAACCAACTGCAACCCCAGCAAAACCAAGCTCAGCAATAGGTGTGTCTATAACACGTTTAGCACCAAACTCATCTAACATACCTTTAGATGCCTTGTAGGCACCATTATATTCTGCAACTTCTTCACCCATTAAATAAATGCTTTCATCTCTGCGCATTTCTTCACTCATGGCTTCACAAATTGCCTCTCTGAATTGAACTGTTTTCATCTAGTATTATTGTAATTAGTAATTTCAATTGCAAAAGTAAGGAATTATATATAAAAAAAATAGTCAAAAAAAGAAAATAATAATATCAATATTATGTTTTTATCGGTTTCTATTGAAAATGAAATATACTGGATTCTTTAGGGTATTCAAATCCTTTTATTTCAGACAAATCTAGGATGCTGTAGAAGAGGAAATCTGTGGAGATTGAATTGTTTTTGTTCAAATTAAGATTTTCTACTTTTTTAGGATTTTTTTGTTTAAAATTTTCAGAATACCAAACCAACATTGCAGGATTTTCTGAGGCTTTATGTTTTTGAGCATGAAACCATTTACCGTCTTCACCTAAAATTTCTACATGGTCTGAAAGGTATATTAATATGGTATTCTTAGAAGATTTTTTTAAATCTTCGATAATTTTATTTAAAAAAGAATCTAAATACAAAATGGTATTATCGTAAGAATTTATAAGTGCTGTTTTAGAGGAAGATCCTACATATTTACTGGTTACTATTGGTTTGTATACGGTAGAATTTTCATCGAATCTACTATTGTAGTACCAATGACTCCCTATCATATGAAGGGTTGTTATTTTATTTCCTTTAAAATTTTTAGTAAGATCTATGTTATTTAATATTTCTAAATCTTTTTCTTTTTTAAAGCTTAAAACGGAATGGAATTTATCTATAATTTGTATTTTATCATTGGTGTTCACTATGTCTTCGTAGCTTTTTTCTAATGATTGATTTCCAATCCATGTTGTTTTAAAAGCTGCTTTGTTAAGTACACTATACAAACTAGTTGCGGTGTTTAAAGTGTCTATAATAGACTTATCTGTTAGAATTTGTGGTACGCTAATAGCGGTGTACGTTAATGGAGTATAGATATTTTTGTAACTAATTATATTTTTTTGATGCTCTAATAAAGGAGTTGTTTTCCGGTGATATCCATTTAAAGAAAGGTGATCTGCTCTTACCGATTCTCCAAGAACAAAAACAATATGTAAGTCGTCTTGTGTACTTACAATATGTTTATCTACATCTTCTAAAATTAAATCTGCTTTTGCTAAATATTGTTTCACACTAAAAAATGCAGAGTACGGTAATCTTCGTTTAAGAGCGCCAAAACGATAATTTTCAACCATAAAAAATGTAATTATTCCAAGTATCGATAAAACAAATAAAGGCGATTTTATAGTATTCTTTTTAAGTTTTGTATATGTTTTTAAAATGATAAATACAGCAAGCATAGCAAGCAGTATATATATATTAAAAATAGCCAACTAAATACATCTACTGCAATATCTAAATTGGTTTCAGAAATGGCTTGAATCATGCCAAAATCTATACTAATATCTTGAGTGTACACCCAAAATGATAAACAAGCACATATTAAAAATAGAATAGGAAAAAGTAGAATAAATACTCTTTTAAATAAACTTAAAATATATATAAAACCAAATACAGAAAACTGAAGTAACAGAAAATGTATTACGTAGATAAAAAATGCTTTTACAGTACCAAAAGGTACATGAACATAACAGGCAATCGTTATAAATAGAGCTACAAAGATATTTAGTAGTAAATGAAACTGAATTTCTTTTTTATAAACTTTTATTTTTTCCATTTAAAAAGGGTACATATTTGTTGATTAATAATAAAATAAGATCTTTTAATAAAGGTTGAATTAAAGCTAAAATAACTCTTGTGTTTTTCCAATGAATCCTAAGCTTTTTAGAGTTTTCTTGATGAAAAATGCCTGCTAGTATAAAAAAAACGAAAGTAAACTATAAATATAATTCTCAATTAAAGAAATCTATCTCCGTAAAAAACTAGAATGATACCAAAACCTTTAATTTGGTCAATCCAATTTATTCTTTTTTGATTTGAAATTAGAGCGCTGATATTTTTTTGAAATTTTATTTTACTATTAATTTTATTTTAACTGTAAAGAACATACTTTTTTTACATTTTATTAAATAAATGTATCTTCTTAATGTGAAAAAGTTAAATAATTGAAAAAAATACTATGCATGCATAGTATTTTTTTAAAAAATTACGTATTTTCGTTGCAGATAAAAAGTATAAAAATAGAATTTTATGAAAATATTGGTTTGTATTAGTCATGTTCCAGATACCACATCTAAGATTAATTTTACAGAAAACGATACAAAATTTGATACAAATGGTGTACAGTTTGTTATTAATCCTTACGATGAATTTTGTTTAACAAGAGCCATGTGGTTTAAAGAAAAACAAGGTGCTTCTGTAACAATTGTAAATGTTGGTGGTCCAGAAACAGAACCTACATTGCGTAAAGCTTTAGCAATAGGAGCCGATAATGCAATACGTGTAAATGTAAACCCAACAGACGGATTTCAAGTAGCAAAAGAATTAGCAGCAGTTGTAAAAAATGGCGAATATGATTTAGTATTGGCAGGAAAAGAATCTGCAGACTATAATGGTCAAATGGTTCCTGGAATGTTAGCGACGTTAACCGATTTTAATTTTATAAATGGTTGTGTTGGTATAGAAGTAGACGGAACAGCTGTTACTGCAACTAGAGAAATAGATGGAGGAAATGAAACTTTATCTACAAGTTTACCTTTAGTAATTGGTGGACAAAAAGGAGTGGTAGAAGAAAAAGATTTACGTATACCAAATATGCGTGGAATTATGATGGCACGTAAAAAACCATTAGAAGTGGTAGAGCCAGTTAGTAATGAAGCATCAACAAGTATTAAATCTTTTGAAAAACTACCAGCAAAAGGAGCAGTAAAATTAGTAGATGCAGATAATGTAGATGAGTTAATTAGCTTATTGCATAACGAAGCAAAAGTAATATAAATATAATGTGTAACAGTTTAAGTGTTAAATTGTGTAACTGCAAAAAAGATTACTCAAAAACTACACAATTAAACGAATAATCAATTACACAATTAAAAAAAATAAATATATGTCTGTTTTAGTTTTTGCCGATTCATCGGAAGGAAAATTTAAGAAAACTGCTTTAGAAGTAGTTTCATATGGAAAAAAGGTTGCAGAACAATTAGGTACTAATGTTGTTGCAATCACAATAAATGCAAGCGATTCATCAGAATTATATACCTACGGAGCAGAAAAAGTAGTTTCCGTAACTAACGATGCTTTTAATACATTTAATGCAAAACAATATGCGGCTGTAATTACAGAAGTAGCCAAAGCAGAAAATGCCACTGTTGTAGTTGTAGATTCTAGTATAGATGGTTTGTATGTAGCGCCAATAATTGCAGTAAATTTAGAAGCCGGTTGTGTTTCTAACGTAGTAGATATACCGTCAAGTACAAGTCCGTTTACAGTAAAAAGAAAAACATTTTCTAACAAAGCGTTTTCAAATACTGTAATTTCTACAGAATATAAAGTTATTGGAGTTGCTAAAAATTCTTATGGTGTTCATGAAAATGTAGTGGCAGGAAACACAGAAACTTTTGAAGCTACAATTGTAGCACCAGGAGTAAAATCAGAAAAAATAGAAAGAGTTACTGGTAAAGTAACTATTGCAGATGCAGATATTGTAGTTTCTGCAGGTAGAGGTTTAAAAGGACCAGAAAACTGGGGGATGATAGAAGAATTATCTGAGGTTTTAGGCGCTGCAACAGCATGTTCTAAACCAGTTTCAGATTTAGGATGGCGTCCACACTCAGAACATGTTGGGCAAACAGGTAAACCAGTTGCAGCTAATTTATATATTGCCATTGGTATTTCTGGAGCAATACAACATTTAGCAGGTATCAATGCATCAAAAGTAAAAGTAGTTATAAATACAGATCCAGAAGCGCCGTTTTTTAAAGCAGCAGATTATGGTATTGTTGGTGACGCTTTTGAAGTAGTACCAAAATTAATCGAAAAATTAAAAGCTTTTAAAGCATCTTAATTATAAATAATTACTTTTTTGGGCGTGCCCAAATTATTTAAAGTGAAATATTAGAAACTTATCAGAAATAAAATTTTGATAAGTTTTTTTATCAACTTTTATCAAAGTCAAAATAATTTCGTCAGGCTTTCCGCACTCGCTTTTTTATTTTAAAAGAAAAATAAAAAGAGCTCAAACAGGTGCTTCAATCCTTCACGCAAGAGTAAAACTCACTTTTTTGAGAAATATCAGCATTAACCTATTATTTTTATTAAATTGTGCCCCTCTAAAAGTTTGTAAAAATGACTTCAAAAAGTTTTGCAAATATATTTTAGTTTTACGTAAATAAATTTATGAGTTTAATACAATTAACTATAAAGGGTATTTCTTACAGTCAAACTCAGAGTGGTGCTTATGCGCTGGTTTTGAGTGAGATGAAAGGCACAAGAACTTTACCTATTATTATTGGAGCCTTCGAAGCACAATCTATTGCAATTGCTTTAGAAACAGAAATTAAACCTCCAAGACCACTTACACACGATCTCTTTAAAACATTTTCAGACCGCTTTTCTGTCACAGTAAAAGAGGTAATTATCCATAAATTAGTAGATGGTGTATTTTTTTCTAGCCTAGTTTGCGAAAAAGACGGTGTAGAAGAAATCTTAGATGCTAGAACTTCAGATGCAATTGCAATAGCAGTTCGTTTTCAAGCACCAATTTATACTTATGAAAATATTTTAGAAAAAGCAGGTATTTTTCTAAAGATAGAAGAAGAATTTGGTATTGAAGATACAGAAGAATCTGAAGAAGACGCTTTAGACATAGATGCGTTAATAATTAAAAAAGAATCTTCTTTTTCTGACGTTAGTTTAGAAGCGCTTCATGACCAATTAGACAATGCAGTTTCTGATGAAAACTACGAATTAGCTGCAAAAATTAGAGACGAAATAAGTAAACGCTCTTAATAGTATACATCTACATTATGAAAAAAATATTTATTGTTGTTTTTTGTCTGTTATCAATTTCCGTTTTTTCTCAGAATACAGAAACAGTTTCAGCTATAAATGAAATTATACCTAGTCAAGGTTTTTCTTTTAGCAGTTTATGGAGAGGAGTTTTAGGAATGTTTTCATTAATATTGATCGCTTTCTTATTTAGTGCCAACAAAAAAGCCATCGATTGGAAAAAGGTAGCCATTGGTTTGTTTTTACAATTAATAATAGCAATTGGAGTTTTAAAAGTTGAATTTATACAGTCTATATTTGAATTTGTAGGAGGTATCTTTATTGAAATATTAGCTTATACAAAAGCAGGTAGTGAATTCTTATTTGCAGGTATTGTTGGAGATATGAATAAATTTGGATACATATTCGCTTTCCAAGTATTGCCAACCATTATTTTCTTTTCTGCTTTAACATCATTATTATTTTATTTAGGAATTATTCAAAAAGTAGTAAAAGTTTTAGCAATTGTATTGTCTAAATTTTTAGGGATATCAGGTATGGAAAGTCTTTCTGTAGCTGGTAATATTTTTTTAGGACAAACCGAAGCGCCACTTCTAATTAAAGCTTATTTAGAAAAAATGAATAAGTCGGAAATGCTATTGGTAATGATTGGTGGTATGGCAACTGTTGCAGGTGCAGTATTGGCAGCTTACATTGGCTTTTTAGGTGGTGGAGATAAAGAATTAGAATTGGTTTTTGCAAAACATTTATTAGCAGCCTCTGTAATGGCGGCACCAGGAGCTATTGTAATTTCTAAAATATTATATCCACAAACGGAAGAAGTAAATTCTGATGTTACTGTTTCTCAAGAAAAAATAGGTGCAAATATATTAGACGCCATTGCAAATGGAACCACAGAAGGTTTACGTTTAGCTGTAAATGTAGGAGCAATGCTTTTAGTTTTTGTAGCTATAATTGCAATGTTAAATGGTATTTTAGGAGCCGTTGCATCTTTTGATGGTTTTACAATAGAATTTTTAAACTTAGAATGGCATTTTGTTTCTGTAAACGAACTTATCGCAAATAACACGCTTTATGACGGTCTTTCTTTAGAGTTTATTTTAGGATATATATTTGCTCCTTTAATGTGGCTTATTGGTGTGGCTAAAGAAGATATGGCTTTAATGGGGCAGTTGTTGGGTATAAAATTGGCTGCAAGTGAATTTGTAGGTTATATTCAGTTAGCAGAATTAAAAAATGTTGCAAGTGCAACGCATTTAACATATAACAAATCTATAATTATGGCAACTTACATGTTGTGTGGGTTTGCAAATTTTGCGTCTATTGGTATTCAGATAGGAGGTATTGGATCTTTAGCACCAGGACAACGTAAAGTTTTGTCAGAATTTGGAATTAAAGCTTTAATAGGAGGTACCATTGCTTCTTTAATGTCTGCAACTATTGCAGGTATGATTATAGGTTAAAAAGTGTAATCGTGTAATTGTTTATTTTTTTAAACGTTTACATGAATAAACAAATAAAGGAATAAATAATGCAGCAATATCACGATTTAGTAAAGCACGTTTTAGAAAACGGAAACGAAAAAGGAGATAGAACAGGCACGGGAACAAAAAGTGTTTTTGGGTATCAGATGCGTTTCGATTTAAGTAAAGGTTTCCCTATGGTTACGACTAAGAAGCTACATTTAAAATCTATTATTTACGAATTACTTTGGTTTATAAAAGGAGATACAAATATTAAATATTTACAAGAAAACGGTGTTAAAATATGGGATTCTTGGGCTGATGAAAATGGAGATTTAGGTCCGGTTTACGGGCACCAATGGCGTAATTGGAATAGTGATGAGGTAGATCAATTAAAAGATGTAATAACTACTTTAAAGACCGATCCAAACTCAAGAAGAATGTTGGTTTCTGCTTGGAACCCTTCTGTTTTACCAGATACTTCTGTGTCTTTTTCAGAAAATGTAGCCAATGGAAAAGCAGCTTTACCGCCTTGTCATGCTTTTTTTCAGTTCTATGTAGCAGATGGTAAGTTATCTTGTCAACTATATCAAAGAAGTGCAGATATCTTTTTAGGAGTGCCTTTTAATATTGCTTCTTATGCATTGTTTACAATGATGATTGCGCAAGTTTGTGGTTATGAAGCAGGAGAGTTTATTCATACTTTTGGAGATGCTCATATTTATAATAACCATAAAGAACAATTTAAAGTTCAGTTGGCTAGAGATATAAGGCCTTTACCAAAAATGAAGATGAACCCAGCAATAAAAAATATCGAAGATTTTACTTTCGAAGATTTTGAGCTGATAGACTACAATCCTCACCCTAATATTAAAGGAAAGGTTGCCGTTTAGAAATAAAACTTACATTATAACAAAACAAAAAAGAGCTTTCAATAATAATTGGAAGCTCTTTTTTTATATCAATAACGCTGTTATTATAAATTTAACACGCTGTTTTCTGCTCCTGCAAAGTCATTCCAAGCAAGCCCATCTGCTTCTTGTTCGTTTGTATAAGTACCATCTATTAAGTATTTAAACTCGTAAGATTTTCCAGATTCTAAATCTATTGTACCTTTAAAAGACCCATTTTTCAATTTCTTTAAAGGAGCTGATTTTTCATTCCACTCATTAAAGCATCCTACTACCACTACTTTTTTAGCTTCTTCAGCAGGTACCGTAAAAGTTACTTTACAAACTGGTTTGCTTTTCAAAAATTGTTTTTTAATTGCCATAATTATATAATTAAAAATTTTAAGTAAAAATATGTAACTACTTGGTTATAAACATCATTATTTTGTTAGAATATAAAAGAATTATCAGTTTAGTAAAATGGTTATATAAATTATTGATAATTCAAAATGAAAGGGAATTTAAATTATTGTTTATATAAAATAATACTTATTTCTTTCTGCTTGATTTTCAGTGTTTTCTGTTCGAAAACGTATTCGTAAATATGATATATTGATTTAAAGTGCCTTTAAAACGTCTAATCTTAGTATAAATATTCTAATTTTGTTAAAATTTTAGGATTCTATGATTACAATTATAGCAGCAATTGCAAAAAATAATGCTTTAGGAAAGGATAATGACTTAATTTGGCATTTACCAGCAGACTTAAAAAGGTTTAAGAAGGTTACATCTGGACATCACATTTTAATGGGTAGAAATACTTTTGAATCTATAGGGAAACCTTTACCTAACAGAACTACAATTATTATCACCAGAAATAAAGAATATTTTAAAGATGGGTGTTTAATCGCAAATAGTATAGAAGAAGCTATAGAGATGGTAGAAAATAAAGATGAAATCTTTATAATTGGTGGTGCTCAAATTTATAAAGAAACTATAGAGAAAAAATTGGCAGATAGATTAGATATTACTTTAGTACATCATGAATTTGAAGCAGATGTTTTTTTTCCTGAAATAGATTTAACCATTTGGGAAGAAGCTTCAAGAGAAAATTTTATTGCAGACGAAAAGAATAAATTTGATTTTAGTTTTGTAAGTTACACGAAAAAAACTATCTAATTCTACTAGAAAATCCACCACCCAAACTCATTTTATACTTTTGCTGAGCAAATAAAAAGTAATTAAATAACTTGTAGTTTACCTCGTAACCGTAATCTATAGTAGATTGGTAGTCAACGATGTTTTCATAGATATTAGCATTGAACTGAATAGGATTTCTAGCTCTGTTATTCCATTCTAAAATCCAAGTTCTATTTCTAGCCTCTAGGTAGTTTTGAGAATAATAACCTTCTGGTTTCGCTACGGAGGCTAAAAAGGCATTAAAACCAGGGTCTATAATAATTACTTCGTATTCTAAACTATCATTTGCAATAACAACAGGTTTTTCTTCTGTAGTTGTATTCTTTTTTATGGGTGATGAACCACAAGCATAAAGAAACAATCCAAAAGAAAAAAGAATAAGAAGTTGTTTTAATAGTTTCATAATCAATCATTTTAATTAGAGTAAAGTTGCGAAAAATATTCTAAAATAGGTTGGTTTTTAATTGATTTAACATTAATTTTCAACCTTAATAAAAAATAAATGAAACAAAGATGCTTTTGGGTAACAGACAGTGACTTATATAAAAAATATCATGATGAAGAGTGGGGAGTACCCGTTTATGATGATAATATTTTATTTGAGTTTCTTATATTAGAAACCTTTCAAGCGGGTTTAAGTTGGATTACAATTTTGAATAAAAGAGAAAATTTTAGAGTTGCTTTTGATCAATTCGATTATAAAAAAATTGCAACTTACTCCGAAAGTAAATATGAATCTTTACTACTAGATTCTGGAATTATTAGAAATAAACTTAAAATTAAAAGTGCCATTACAAATGCACAATTATTTATAGAAATTCAAGAAGAGTTTGGATCTTTTTCTAAATTTATTTGGTCTTACGTTAATAACAAACCAATTATTAATAAGTTCGATAATAGAGAAGAAGTACCGGCAACAACAGCGCTATCAGATAAAATTTCTAAAGACTTAAAGAAGAGAGGTTTTATATTTGTAGGATCTACTGTAATATATGCGTACATGCAAGCTGTTGGTCTGGTAAATGACCACACCACAGATTGTTTTAAATGTCCATTAAAATGAAGTTACTAGAGATTCCAAAAGAAGATCTAAAAAAAATAATTTCTGTTTTTAATAGAAAAATAGGGTTATTTATTTTTTTTGTATTTGTTTTATTTTTTGATAGTAGCTTTTTTTCTGAAAAAGTATCGAATTCTCAAATTACAATTAACTTAATAATGTTTGCGGGTTTTATTGCCCTGTACTTTAGATCTACTCCACGCGTAAAAGAATTAATGCTGTATGCTGTGTTTTTAGGAATTGGTGGAGAATACCTGTTTTCTAGAGGATTACAAATGTATACCTATAGATTAGAAAACGTGCCTTTATATGTGCCAATAGGGCATGCAGCTTTATACGGTAGAGTTTTTAAATTTAGCACTGCGCCAATAGTTAGAAAATATGATAAAGCTGTAGAGCAATTCTTATCAGTATTTATAGCTTTACTGTCTACAATTTATTTAGTATTTTTTAATGATGTTTTTGGTTTTGTAATGACAATAGGTGTTTTTCTTTTACTTTGGAAAAGGCCTAAGGATAGATTATTTTTTTATGCAATGTATATTTTAGTAGCAATTCTAGAAATTGGAGGTACGGCATTTGAATGTTGGAAATGGCCAAGTACAGCCTTTGGTTTTATAGAATTTTTACCAAGTAATAATCCACCAAGTGGTATTAGTTTGTTTTATTTTTTATTAGATATTGGATGCTTTTATCTGTATACTTTAAGACACAAAATAGCATGGTCTAGATTAAAAAGTATCCGCAGAAAGAGTACTTAAAATTTGTACCTTTATACATCAATAATAAACTTAATAAAATGAATATAAAACAGACGATTTTTAGTTTTTCAGTTGCTGTATTATTGGCTTCTTGTACTGCAGAACCCAAAAAAGAAACAGAGAAAACAGCAGTAGAATTTAACCATTTTGTAGAACAATTTGCAGATATTAAAGTATTGCGTTATAAAATCCCAGGGTTTGAAGAGCTTACTTTAAAAGAAAAAGAACTTGTTTATTACTTAACACAAGCAGGTTTGTCTGGTAGAGATATTATGTGGGATCAAAACTATCGCTATAATTTAAGTATTAGAAAGGCTTTAGAAAACATCAACCAAAATTATACTGGAGATAGAGAAAGTGAGAGCTTTAAATCGTTTAAAACCTTCTTAAAAAGAGTTTGGTTTTCTAATGGTATTCATCATCATTATTCTAATGATAAATTAAAACCAGCTTTTACAAAAGAATATTTTACAGAAGACTTATTAAAAAATTCAAACACAGAATTGTCATCAGAAATAATTGAAATTTTATTTAATGATGCTGATAATAAAAAAGTAAATAAGAAATCTGGAGTTGACAATATTTTGTCATCAGCAATTAATTTTTATGGACCAGATATTACAGACAAAGATGTTGTTGATTTTTACAAAACAGCTTATAAAGGCTCTAAAGAGCAACCAATTGAAGCTGGTTTAAACTCTAAATTAGTAAGAGAAAATGGAAAATTGGTAGAAAAAACTTGGAAATCTGGCGGAATGTATGGTGCTGCATTAGATGCTGTTATTGGTTGGTTAGAAAAAGCAAAAGGAGTTGCAGAAAACGATAAACAAGCACATACTTTAGAGCTATTAATAGAATATTACAAAACAGGAAGTTTAGATGTTTGGGATCAGTATTGTGTTGCTTGGGCAACTTCTACCGAAGGAAATATAGATTGGATAAATGGTTTTATAGAAGTATATAACGATCCAAAAGGATATAGAGGTTCTTATGAAACGGTTGTTCAAATTAAAGATTTTGACATGTCTCGTAAAATGAAAGTTTTATCGGACAATGCGCAATGGTTTGAAGATAATGCTCCTTTAGATCCTTCTCACAAAAAAGAAAATGTAGTTGGGGTTTCTTATAAAACTGTAAATGTTGCAGGTGAAGCAGGAGATTCGTCTCCAAGCACACCCATTGGTGTAAATTTACCAAATAACAATTGGATTCGTGAACAACATGGTTCTAAATCTGTTTCTTTAGGAAACATTATTGGAGCATATAATAGTGTAGGTGGAACAGATCGTTTAAAAGAATTTGCTAATGACGAGGAGGAAGTTCGTTTAGAAGAAAAATACGGTCAGATTGCAGATAAATTACATACTTCTTTACATGAAGTTATTGGGCATGCTTCTGGTGTAATTAATGAAGGTATAGGACAACCAAAAGAAACGCTTCAAAATTATGCTTCTACAATGGAAGAAGGTCGTGCAGATTTAGTTGGTTTATATTATTTAATGGATGCCAAATTAGACGAATTAGGGTTGACAGATAATTACAAGGAGTTAGGGATGGCTGCCTATGATGGATATATTAGAAATGGTTTAATGACACAATTGGTGAGAATTAATTTAGGAGATGATATTGAAGAAGACCACATGGTAAACAGACAATGGGTTTCTGCTTGGGCTTTTGAGCAAGGTAAAAAAGACAATGTTATAGAGAAGGTTGTTAGAGATGGTAAAACGTACTTTAATATAACTGATTATGATAAATTAAGAGAAATATTTGGACGCTTATTAAAAGAGGCGCAACGTATAAAATCTGAAGGTGATTTTGAGGCTGCTAAAGCTTTAGTAGAAGGGTATGGTGTTAAAGTAGATCAACAAATTCATGCGGAGGTTTTAAAAAGAAACGAGCAGTTTAAATCGGCTCCTTATAGTGGTTTTGTAAACCCTGTTTTAGTTCCAGATTTAGATGAAAATGGACAGATTTTAGACGTGAAGGTAACGCAACCAAAAGATTTTGAGGAGCAAATGTTATTTTACTCTAAAAATTATAATTTTTTAGGAACTGAAAATTAAAATCATTTATTCCTGATAAGGAATGTCTTTAAATAATCATAAAAAAAAACCGATTCTGAAGAGAGTCGGTTTTTTTATGATTATTAAATTGTGAGCTTATTTTATCCTTTATTAGGTGAACAATAAACAGTCTTAAGTTAATGAGAATGCTTTAAAAATAGCAACGGTTATGAAACAACCAGCGCGTATTTCTTTTTAAATCTAAATCAAAAGTAACTATAATTTCATGAGAGCTTAAGTTACTTCCATAATTAGCCAACCTAACATCATAAGAATAACCAACTCTATATTTTTTATTGATAACTAAAGCAAACACAGCACTCATAGATTCTTTATAACGATAAGATAAACCTGCCTCAACTTTTTCTTTATAAATAAAATTAGCGTTTAGATCTACAGAAACGGGTAAGCTAGGAGTGTATTTTATAATCGTTGAAGGCTTAAATTTTAATTCTTCAGACATTTCGTAGATATATCCTGATGCTAAAAAGTAGTTTTGGTTGCTTATTCCAAAGTTTTCATCAAGATTTTCTAGTGTTTTAAACTGACTAGATTTTAATATATTAGGAATGGATAATCCTATAAAAAATTCTTCAGTATAATACAATCCTCCAAAACCAATATTTGGGTAACTTCCATCTGTAGAAGCATAGGTTTCATTGTCTGGTGTTACGCCTCCTGCATAATTGTTGTTAAAAAAAGTAATACCACCTTTTAATCCAAAAGAGAGTCTTTCATAGCGAGATATAGGCAATGTATAAGAGACGTCTAAATTTATATTATTACTATTTGCTAAACCTAATTTATCGTTTATAACTGTTGCTCCAAAACCAAAACCGGCTGCTGTTCTTCCGTTTATGGAGAATGTTTTAGTTTCTGGAGCTCCTTCTACACCAACCCATTGCTGACGCGCTAATAAAGAGATGCTTAAATCTGCTCTAGAACCTACAAACGCAGGGTTTATTACCTGCATATTATACATGTATTGTGTATAATGTGGTGTCTGTTGTGCGTAGTTAAATGTGCTAAAGAAAAGAATTAGTAAGACACATGTAAAAAGCGTTTTATCTGTGATTCTTAAATTGTTTTGGGGGCTTTTTTGTATCATCTTATTAATTGGATAAAGCTTTTCTTAGGTTTTGTAACACCATCGTTATAATCTAAAGAGTAATAATAAATGCCTTCTGTAACAGGTTTTCCGTGGTTGGTTCCGTCCCACCAAAGTGGATTTGCATTACCATTGTTTTTATAATCGAATACTTGACCTCCCCAACGGTCAAGTATCGTTATTCTAAAGTTTGGATATTCTTCAATTCCAGAGATTTTATATAGGTCACTTTTTCCATCGCCATTTGGCGAAAAAAGATTTGGGTAATCATTGTCTTTTATAGTTCCCGTACCAAAAACGGTTGATGAATGATTAGAAACACCTGTAGATATTATTTTAACCTCTAGGCGCATTGTTTCTGTATCTTCGTTTATAGTGTCATCTATAGTTTTTACATCTTGAGTTGTAGATGTTTCAAATGCGGGTATGGAAGCGGTGGTAAATTCTGCATTATAGTCTTCTAAATCACTTGCTGTTTCATTAACCGTTTCTAAATTAAAGTTAATAGGTAAAGAGTTCTGCATTGACTCATCCGAATCTGGATTTACGAGTGAAACTGTAAAAGTTAAAGTACGTCCTTCTATAACAGTAACATTGTCTATTATAACTTTAGGGTCTGGGTTTATATCTAAAATTATACCTGTTTTAGTTAAATCTTGCGCTCCAATATGAGCAGACGCTACAACGCCGACAACGTTTATAAATTCATCTGGTTCGTTTATATTGTCTATAAAAGTAGGAATATTAAAAGTGCTTTCTGTATTTGCGTTATTAGGATCTGTTGTTTCGGTAATGGTTAAAGATTTATAAAAACTTTGGTAATCTTCTGGACTAATTGCAGTTCCGTCTGTGGTATGTATGTCTATGTAAATAGGTCTAGAAGATGGGTGGCTTAAAGTAACTTTATGTTCTAAATCATCACCTTCATCAGTTGTAGAGTTATTCATGGTAATAGATGGTACATCTTCATCATCTAAAAGAGTACCAACCCCACTTATTTCTGTGTTAATTGTGTTGTTAGAAGTTATGTTACCTTTTAAAGTAAATAATTCATCTAGCTCATCAATCTTGTCATCTAAAGAATTTATCGTAAACGTATTTGTATCTGTAAAAGGGTCTATTGTTAAGGCTTTAGAAGTTACTTGTTTATAATCATAAGGCGCAATTGCTATATTGTATTGCTCTGCAGTTTCTGTACCGTCTTTTGTTGAAAAAAGAATTGTAATTGGTGATGCACTTTGAATTAATTTTGATTGATCTGTCTTTTTAACTAACAAGATTGTGAATTCTAAATCTTCTCCTTCAATTACGGATACATTATCAATAAGTACAACAATCGCTATAATTTCTCTCCAGTCTCTTTCTGATGTATCAGGGTCATCATTATTAGGGAAATCTGTAGGTACTTGATTATTTGTTGGGTTTACCAATGCAGTATTATTGTCATAAGCATCATCTAAACCATCATTATCAATGTCTAAATTTAGTGGGGTCGTTTCTGCAATTCCATCATTATCTAAATCCCAAGCTTCAATAGCATCATCACGAATGTCATTATCAGAATTGAAATCGATATAATCTGGTTCAGCATCACGATCTGTATTTGTTGGAGTAATTCCTTTTGGGTAGGCAGTATCTATACCTAAAATATTAACAATACCGTTTGGTGCTTTATAGTTAGCGGTGGTTTGTCCTTCAATATTATCTACTATTCCATCTCCATCTGCATCGATATCTATAAAGTTAGGGTAGCCAGTTGTATCTGTATTAAGTACTATGTATTTAATTGAGGCATTGATAGTATCATTGTTTTCTAGTGTGTTGTCAAAGCCGTTTGTACCAACACTATTATTTGTACTACCAGAGCGATTTCTATCTGTAGATGCATTTCCGGCTTCTACAATGTCTAAAATACCATCGTTATCGCTGTCTAAATCTAAGTGATTAGGAACCCCATCATTATCAAAATCAAAAATATCTACAATACCATCAGTATTAGCATCAATACCATAATGGGTATCTCTATAATTAGGTGTAAAATCTCCGTCATGGTCATCTAAAGGATTTAATCCGTTGTATTCATCAACATCTAGTATGGTGTCATTATCATCATCAATATCAACAGCGTTAGAAATACCATCATTATCGGAATCTGTCGTGGCATTAACAGCTACAAAACCAGATGAGCTTATAATTTTATTTAAAGGGTCTGTTGCTGTAAAACTAGAAGTGTTATTGCCAATACAGTCTTCATAAAAAACCACTGTAAACTGAACAGTAATAGTTTCTCCTCGCATTAATATACCAGAAGTACCATCAAAAAAATTAATATCTGATGTTCCGTTGTAATTAGGGTTTAATATTGGGTCTGCTGTTGCTGTTGAGTTCTCTATAAAAGGAGTTGTAACAGAAACAATATTACCAGAACAAATTTTATTTAAGTCGTCTTGTAGATTTAAGTTTTCTAATTGTACAATGTTACTATTGTTTTTTATGGTAAGTTGAAACGTAATTTCATCATGTTCTAGAATACCATTAGGAATTTTATTAACCTCAGAAATTGCTTTCTCATTATTATTGGCAGAGGTAAATAAAAACACCATATCCTTAGAAGCGCAACTGCATTGCATTGCAGATGTTACTGGTGCTGTAGATGAATTTGTTGGGTAATATCTATCTAAATGGTTTCCTAAACCATCAGACCAATTAACAAAAGAGAAATTTTTATTGTTAGATGAGGTTGACTCATCGAATCCGTCTAAACCACCTTGTGTTTGTGAAAGTTTTAATTGATCAAAATGGTTAACTCTAGTAGAGGAGAAAGGTTCTGTTAAATAATAGATTTCTAAAATTACAGTTTCTCCAGGTTCAAGAGAATTATTTGGCATTAGTAATTTTGTGTTTGTTCCTCCGTTATAAGAAGTGTTCACAGTAACATCAGGACCAGAAACCTGAGTAACTTTAAGCTTTCTAAAAACAATACCTTTGCTTAAGAAATCGCCTAAGCCCATGTTATAATTAACATTATTAGCTGTAGCGGTACCTTCATTTGTTAAGATAACTCTATTGGTATAATCAAAAGTACCGTCTGGGTTTACGTTTGGATTTCGTTCTGGGACATATAATCCTCCAGCTACAACAGCTTCTGTAGTATGAAAATCTTTAAGTAAAAGACTTTTAGAATGGTTACCTATTGTAGAGGTTACCTCTGCTACATGATTAAAATCGATTCCAGAACCAGAAGGAGTAGGGGTAGGTCTACCACCACAAAAAGGATTTACTGTTACACAAAATTCAATGTTTATAGATTGCCTTGGGTATAAAATGAAATTATCTATAGCATCTTTGTTAAAAAGAGAATTTGATGTAGCATTTAAAAAATCATTATTTACAGCATCTGTATTAAATTCAGTAGGGTATGGGTTGTCTATAAAATCATGAACATCAGTTGTATTCACCGTAACGCCTTCTATTTGTTCTACACATCCATTGCCGTAAATGCTATTCAAATCATTTGTTAAATTGATGTTTTTTATAAGGTTTTCTGCATGGTAATCTCTTGCAGTACTTGTGTTTCTAAGTGTTAAGCTATATTTAATTTTATAGACTCCGTCTACCGTATAGCCTTGGTTACAGCTAGATAAAGAGCTTATTTCTAGTAAGTCGGTTATGTGTTCTACCGTTAAATATAGATTCGCAGAATTTGTAAAAGTTCCGTCAGAAATAATATACTTAATTACAGGAATATTCCCTGTGTAATTTTTAGTAGGGATAAAAGTATAGCTACCATCTGGTTTAAAAGAGATGCTTCCTCCTGCAAAAATTGCTTTTTGATCTGTGTTGTAAGTTGTTCCGTTTACTATAAAATTGATAATTGATAATGCGTTATTATCTTGGTCACTGTCATTTACGAGTACACCAGGAGCTTCTACACTTAAAGTAGTATTTATATTTGCAGTATCATAATCATCCTTAGCATCTGGCGGATATAAATTAATAATTTTTACAGTTAAGTTAGCAGTACTTGTAAAAGTTCCGTCTGAAACGGTATACTTAATTGTTGGAATTTTGTTGTTATAATTAGCGGCAGGTATAAAAGAAAAACTACCATCTTCATTTATGGTAATAGATCCTTCAGTAAAACTTGCTTTTTCACCTGCATGATAACTAACAGTATCTATTTTAAATTCTGTAATGGATAAGAAGCTTTTGTCTTTATCAGTATCGTTACTTAATATACCAGGCGCATCAACATTAAGTGTTGCGTTTGTTTCTGTAGTATAATTGTCATTTTTAGGATCTGGCGCATATAGGTTATTAACTTTAAGAGTCAAATTTGCAGAAGCAGTATAGGTGCCATCAGAAATTACATAGTTAATTGCAAGAGAGATATCATTATAATTAGTAGCAGGTGTAAAAATAAAACTACCATTTGCATTAATAGTAATGGTTCCATCGGTTAAGTTGGCAGTGTCACCTGCAGCATATGTGATACTATCTAATGTAAATTCTGTAACCTCTAGATCGTCGTCATTTATATCCGTATCGTTACTTAATAAACCAGGAGTTTCAATTATTAATTGGGTGTTTGATGTAGTGGTATAATTATCATCTATTGCTACAGGTGCTGTTTGAGCAGAAGTAAATTGATAGAAAAGTAAAAAGAATATAAATATTTTATATGTATAGTTTTTAGGGGGTATCATTCTTTAGGGGGATTAAATGATTTTAATAAAAAAGTGTAAATATTGTCAGATAGTTTGTTATGTTTTGGGTAGGGAATAATTTATACCTAAATATGTTGTGCTAACAGATAAGTATAAAGAGTTCTTCTTTAAAGTAGTGTTATTTTGAACAGCATTATTATCCTTTTTGGATTCTGGATCTGCTAGAGCAAACTTATTGAATAATAAAAAGAATACTAAAAATAGTAGCGCAAGGGATACTACATATAATATAAATGTACTGGTTTTGTTTTTTTTAGAGGATATCATTCTTAGGGGATTAAATGATTTTAATATTTCTATTAATTATTAGTAAAATGTATTATGTTTTGTTTTTTATGGTCTTTAACAAACAAGGTAACTTGAATAAAAACTAGTTAACAACTGAAAAAATTCATTTAGACCTATGTGATTAATCGGAAGGTCTGGGTTGTTAATTGTTAATGAGGTGTTTGTTTTTATAATGTAATTATCTGCTGTAGCTACAGAAGTTGCAGTAGCAAACTGATAAGAAAATATGAAGAATACAAGTATATTGTATTTGTTTTTATTTAAGGGTATCATTCTTTGGGGGATTAAATGATTATATGTTTCTATTAATATATTGTTAAATGTACAGAAAAATATTTTAAATAGTACTTGTTTTTATTTTAATTTTTTTTTGGCGTTTTAAAATTAGTACAAATAATAAGGGTTTATTTTGATTTTTTTTTATGTTGTAAAATAGTGTAAATTAAATTATTGACCCCATAATATTCTAATAGCAACAAAAATAGCAATAACAATTAGGCTATATATAAGTACTTTCTTACCAGTTCCTTTATAATAACGTTGGTGGTTTTTTATATCTTTTTTATAACTATAAATCATTAAAGCTACAAAAGCTATCAAAAATAAGATCATAAAAACAATTCTTCCTGTTGTAAAATAAGCACTTAAAAACATAATTTGTATTCTTTATAAGTTGTGGGTTAATGGTAAACAAGAAGCTTTTATTTTATCAGAAAGTTTCTATATATTGTCTAACTAAAATTAATAAAATTCTATTTTGCAAAATTACAAATTAAATGAAGAACGTCATTGTTTTTGGTGTAACTTCTAAAATTGAATATTACTTGCTAAATTAAAATAAACAATAAAATTATAAAATAAATCGAATATATAATGAAAAACAAAATAGCAGCAGTAACTGAATTTCACACCGCTTTTAAATTAAATATGAATCAAAAACCAATTGCAAGTATTGGTAAAGATAGAAATACACTTCGTTTTAACTTAATGAAAGAAGAAAATGAAGAATATTTAGAGGCAGCAGAAAATAATGATTTGGTTGAGGTTGCAGATGCCTTAGGAGATATGCTGTATATTTTATGTGGCACAATTATAGAACACGGAATGCAAGATAAAATAGAAGAAGTGTTTAATGAAATTCAGCGTAGTAATATGAGTAAATTGGGTGCAGACGGTAAACCTATTTACAGAGAAGATGGTAAAGTGTTAAAAGGACCTAACTATTTTAAACCAAATATTGGTGCTATTTTAGATAAATAGGCAATTATAGAAAGTGAAATTTGTATCGAGAATTAATTGTAGCTATTCCTCGATACAAGTTTTTTATAAAAGGAACTTGTAATAACATTATAAAGACAAATTAGATTTTACAATGTAAACAAGATAGAATGTTATAAATACCTATTGTACCAGCTTTCTTCAAGAGGAATTTCCCAATTGTTATCAAAGTCCACTTTTGTAGTTATTAAATTATCAAAAATGATGCTTTTTGCTGTTACAGCTTTATTTTTAAGTAGTTTTTTAAAGTCTTTTAAATCTTTGTATTGTACGTATTCTCCTTGTTTAAAACAAGCATTCATTTTGTCTAACAATTCTACGTCATGTTCTTGTTGAAGTTCTAAGATAAAAGAAACAGATGCATCTATATCTGAGTTTGTTAACGTAGAATTTTCGTCATCTGCAAACAGCACAATAAATCTGTTGTATAAAAATTGGTAGGAAGCTTTAAAGTTTTCATCGTCAGATTTCCAGCTTTCTAGAAAGTCTTTTAATTTACTTTCAATACCTTCAATTTCATTCGGATAAAATTTTCTACTAGAAGGGTATACCCAAACTTTTGCTTCTTCGGTAATTGTGGAATAATCTACAAACATTTATATATAATTTTCTGTGCAAATATACAGAAAAGAGAAGTGGTTGTTTAAAAAGTTTTCACATTGTCTTATAGAACTTACTTCAGTATCTTAAATTACTAAAAACTCAATAATAATAAGATTCTGAAATAAGTTTATGGTGATAATAAATATTCTTTTAAGACACCTATTTAAAATTTCTTTTTATACTTCTTTTGCAAGAGATTTTGTAGCAAGTTCTATAAAATCTTCTTGTATATTTTGTCCCTTGTTTTTGTTATACCAAACTTGTAAACCTTCCTTAAACGGAGCATCTATAACACCATGTTTGGCTTTATAATCTGCAACCATTTTTGTAGCTTCACTTGGTCTAGGTCCCCAAGTATTTATTACATTATTATCTTTGTCTAAAGCTATTAATTTAGGTATTGATTTACCTCCATTAGTTAAAAACAAGTTCATTAAATCTTCGTGCTCATCTCTTAAAGCCAATTTAAGATTAATAAGACGACTATTTGTTTCTGCAATTTTATTTATAACAGGTAAGTTTTGCGCAGCATCTCCACACCAACCTTCTGCAAGTACTAGCCAAGTTTGAGGCTCGTTAATTTCTTGCATTTTAGTTATTGTTTCTTCAGAAATTTTTATTGTTTTATCTAAACGCTTCATTCTTTTATCGTTTAACAAACTATAATTTGTTAAAGCTTCAGATTGATTAACTCCTGTAGCTTTTCCTTCTGCTAATAAGTTACTTACTAAATCTCTATATTCTCTATAAGATAATACGTTTTCTAAACTTTTTTTAATAATTTTTTTCATCTCCTAATATTTTATACAAAGGTATTTTTATTCATTGTAAAAAGCAGTAACCTTTGTTACAAATCTCTTGTTTTTTATTATTAATGTAGACGAGAAAAAATGAATATCTTACATTCTTCGTTTAAATTAAATAAAGACTTTTGTTACAATTTACTTAAATAAATAAGAGATGTTTCTAAAATGCTTATTTTTACCACTTATTATATAAAATCGTGAAACAAACCATATACTTATTACTGTCTGTTCTTTTGTTTTCTTGTGGTAATAATAAGCAAGAAACAAACAAAGAGCTTCAAGAAACTCCAAAATTAAGTATTCCTGTAAAGCATATTTCTGTAGAAAATGTTAAGACTATTTATGCATCTGAAATAGAAAATTGGAAAGAATTAAAAGCAGTAAATTCTTTTTTAAAGAAGTTCGATAAAGTATCGCCTAACGAAGCATTAAGTAATGCTTTAGAATTAAGAGATTTGGTTATCAGTTTAAAAGATAGTGTAAAGCCAGAGATTTTCGATACTCCTCCTTTTCAAACGAGAATTAATGTTTTGCATAATGAGGTGTTGAGATTGGCAGATTTAACTTTTATACCCGCAATTACCCCCGAAGAAGTTAATTTGCAGGTAGATAAAACAATCGCTGCTTTTTCTACAGTAAATTCAAAAATAAATAGCATACTTGCCAAAAAACGTTTCGAAGAAGAAATTGATGTAGATTTTAATTTTATAGGTATAGATTCTACGCAAATGGATAGTATTTCTAAGAAATCTATCAATTTAAAAAAGTTAGAACAAGACTCAATACGAAAAGAAAGAAAGTTGGTAAAAAGAAAAGATTTTATCAAGGTTTCGCCAGAAAAGCAAAGGGTATTAAAGAAAGAATAATAAATGAAAAACTGTTTTCTAATCTTAGTAATACTTATTTCTTTTTTTAACTGTAGCGTTAAAAAAGAGGTTAAAGATTCTCGAACAATTGCATCGATAAAAACCAATGCGAATACCTTATTAGATGCATGGCACAAAGCGGCTTCCGAAGCAAATTACGAAGGTTATTTTGGTAAGATGGACAGTCTTTCGGTTTTTATTGGCACAGATGCTACAGAAAACTGGAGTAAGACACAATTTCAAAAATTTAGCAAACCTTTTTTCGATAAAGGCAAAGCATGGTCTTTTAAACCTTTAGAAAGAAATGTTTATGTAAACGAAGCCAAAGATTTTGTTTGGTTTGATGAGTTGTTAACAACTTGGATGGGGACTTGTAGAGGCTCTGGAGTTTTAGAAAAGAAGCAAAATGTTTGGAAAATTAAGCACTATGTTTTGTCTGTAGAAATACCAAATAATGATATACAAGCGGTTATTTTAGCAAAGAAAAAAAGTGATTCTATCTTTTTAAGTACAATTAACTAGTACTATTAGAAGCTATTTCCTGCTTGGGTTTTATCTTGAGCGGTGTCGAAAGACTATATCTTTTTGCCGAAAAAGTAAAAAGGATGCCGTTTCAATCAGAGTTAAACTTGTTTGTAAGCAGTTAGTTATTAATAGGTTTTGCAGATTACTAAGAAACTACCTCTCCAACAACTTTAAAAATCAACTCATTTTCAAAACCTTTTCGCATTAAAAAATCAATTAACTTTTTCTTTCTCTTGTAAATATTTGGTTCAGAAATTACTTCGTTTCTTTTTTCTGTAATTCTGTAAATTGTTTTTATATACTCATCTGCATCAATTTCTTTTAAAGCAGTTTTTATATTGTAAGCAGAAATATCTCTAAACTTTAATTCTCTTACAATACGTTGTTTTCCCCAAGATTTAATTCTAAATTTTCCGCGCGCATAACTTTTAGCAAAACGTTCTTCATTTAAAAAGTTATCTTTCATTAAGCTTAATAAAATCATTTCCCTAGCTTCAGGAATCAGGCTGAATTCACGCATTTTTTGCTCCACTTCTTTGTGGCATCTATCTTGATAAACGCAGTAGTTCTCTAACTTGCGTTTTAATTCATCTACCGTAAAAGATTTCTTTTTTATCATTGGTTCGAAAATACAAAAAGAGATGAAATTATATGAATTTCATCTCTTTTTTATATAAAAAATATGTTTAAAATTTAGAATTGATTCTTTTCATCTATTCTTTTATCCGCAGAAATTACTTTTTGAGTAACCATTTCATTTGAAGTTGTTTTGGTTCTAATCCACATTTTAAATAAGGTTACTAAGTAAAATAAAACAGGTACAACAATTAGTGTTAAAAAAGTAGCTATTAATAGACCATAAATAACAGTCCAAGCTAAAGGTCCCCAGAAAACAACGTTATCTCCACCCATATAAATGTGCGGGTTGTATTCTGTAAATAAACTAAAGAAGTTAATGTTTAAACCAATTGCTAGCGGTATTAATCCTAAAATGGTTGTAATTGCGGTTAACAAAACAGGTCTTAAACGTGCTCTACCAGCATTTACAATTGCTTCAAATAACATTTGTTTGTCTAAATAATCTTCATGTTCTATTTCTAATTCACCTTTCTTTCTGTCAATTAGTAGTTGTGCGTAATCTAATAAAACAACTCCATTGTTTACTACAATTCCGGCTAATGAAATAATTCCCATCATGGTCATCATAATAACAAAAGAACTACCAGAAATAACGATTCCTCCAAAAACTCCAATAAAGCTTAAGAAAATTGCCAACATGATAATTCCTGGTTTAGAAACCGAGTTGAATTGAAAAATTAAAATAAAGAAAATTAAAGCCAACCCAGTAAAGAACGCACCTACTAAGAATAGCATTTGTTTGTTTTGTTCTTCTAACTGACCTGTATAATCAATATTTATTCCTTTAGGTAAATTTTTAAAGTTTTTCATTTCTTCTCTAATCTTACCAACCACAGCACCAGCATCCGTTTCTCCAGGAGATAATGCAGAATAAACAGTAACAACTCTTCTAATATCTTTGTGCTTAATAGCACTAAAACCAGAATTATTAGATTGTGTTGCAACCGTAGAAACCGGAATCTCTTTTATTTTACCAGAAGCCATATCTCTAAAAATAATATTCTGATTAAAAATAGCACTTTTATTGTATCTATTTTCCTTGTTAAAACGAACGTAGATATCATAATCGTCTCCATCTTCTTTGTAAACACCTGCTTTATTTCCAAAAATAGAAGCCCTTAATTGTTGCCCAACCTGACCTGTAGATACGCCTAATTCACCGGCTTTTTTACGGTCTACAATAACTTCCATTCCGGGTTTATCTCGGTTTACATCAATCTTTAATTCATCTATACCAGTAATACTTTTTGTGTTGATAAAGTCTCGCATTCTTTGCGCTACATGAATTAATTCTGCATAATCATCACCTTCAATTTCAATATTAATAGGAGATCCTGCTGGTGGTCCGTTGGCATCTTTTTCAACAGAAATTAAAACTCCAGGATAAATACCAACCAGTGCAGTTTGTACTTTCTGACGCATTAATTCACTGTCTAAGCCTCTTCTGTATTTGTACTCTCTCATAGAGGCTGTTACTTTTCCTTTATGAGGCATTTCTGCTGCAGAACCACCATCAGTTTGTGGGTTTCCTGCTCCTTCACCTACTTGAGAAACTAAACTTTCTACCATAAAGTTATAGTCGCCGTCCATATATTCATCAGCATATAGAACACCTTCTACTTTCTCTTCAATTTTTTTGGTTATATTATTTGTTTTCTGAATATCCGTTCCTTCTGGGTATTCTATATAAACAATTATTTGATTTGGTTTATTGTCAGGGAAAAACTCAACCTTAGTTCTTTGAGTACCTAAAGACCAACCAAATGCCATGAATGAAGCAATTAAAAGAATAGTGGTACCAAAAACTAATAAGTAAGGAGTTTTACCTCTTAAAGAAAAACGCAAACTACTTTCGTACCATTTTTCTAAAACGGGTAAAACTTTATTTTGAAAACTATTAGCCCATCCTCTTAAGAATAAACGGTACACCCAAAGCATTATAGCTATAAAAATCATTAATGCTCCAATAGCACTATAAGTTCCGCCTGCAATTAAAATTAAAATTCCTATTAGAGTCATAACACCTGTTACGATAGCAATTTTTTTAATTGGCATATCTACATCCTCTACACTCATAAATTGAGAAACCAATACAGAGTTAAAGAATATTGCAACTAATAAAGAAGACCCTAAAACGGTAGATAATGTTATTGGTAATAAAACCATAAAATCTCCCATAACTCCAGGCCACATACCTAAAGGGATAAATGCGGCAACGGTTGTTGCAGTAGAAATAATAATAGGATATGCAATTTCGCTAATCCCTTTTTTAGCAGCTTCAATTCTGCCCATTCCTTCTTCATCCATTAAACGATAGACGTTTTCGACGACGACAATTCCGTTATCTACCAGCATTCCTAGTCCCATAATTAACCCAAAAAGAATCATGGTGTTCATGGTGTAGCCTAATAAGTTTAAAATCATTAAAGACATAAACATAGACATTGGTATTGCAAAACCAACAAATACGGCATTTTTAAATCCTAAGAAAAACATTAAAACAGTTACTACTAAAATAACTCCGAAAATAATGTTGTTTACTAAATCATCTACCTGACCAATGGTTTTGTTAGATTGATCGTTTGTTATGGTAACACTTAAATCATGCGGAAAATAATTTTCAATAGCATCGCTTACAATTACTTGTATTTGCTCTGAAGCGGCAACCATATTTTCTCCAGCTCGTTTTTTAACATCTAACATTACAACTTCTTGCCCTCTTTCTCTTGCAAATGTTGTTCTGTCTTTGTCTTTAAAAGATACTGTTGCTATATCTTTTAAATAAATAGGATTGTCGAATTCAGATTTTATTACAAAGCTTTCTAAGGCTTTAGGTTTATCAATTTCACCAATAATTCTTACCGTTCTTCGTTGTCCGGAGGTAATAAAGTTACCTGCAGACATGGTTACGTTTCCATTATTAATAGCAGAAGTTATGTCGTTAAAACTAACTTTAGCTGCCATCATTTTATAAATGTCAACTGCTACTTCTACTTCTTTTTCTTGTGCACCACGAATATCAGCTTTTTTAATTTCTGATAAATCTTCAATATCATCTTGTAAATATTCTGCAAATTCCTTTAATTTATACACAGGGTAATCACCAGAAATATTAATATTTAAGATGGGTACTTCTTCCGATAAACTTAAATCGAACACATTAGGTTCTATTTTAGCGCCATTAAAAGTAGGCCAATCCTCACTGGCAGTTTCTGTAGATAATTCGTCTTTTATCTTTTGTTTTGCTAATTCTACAGAAATATTTTCATCAAACTCAACAATTACCATAGAGTAATCTTCTTGAGATGTTGAGGTAACTTCTACAACATTACTAATTGTTTTTACCTTATCTTCTATAGGGTCTGTAATTAGTTTTTCTATGTCTTCTGCGGTATTACCAGGGTAGGCGGTGCTAATATATATCTTGGTTTCTTTAACTTCTGGGAAATTTTCTCGAGCCATACTTAAATAAGCAGAAACACCATAGAAAAATAATACAGCCATTAGTACGTAAATGGTTGTTTTATTATGAATTGCCCAAGCAGATAATTTAAACTCTTTATCGACTTGTTTTTTTTGTTTTGTCATCGTTACTATTTTTATTTATTGATAACTTTAACTGTTTGCCCATTGTTTACACTACGAGCACCTTCATCAATAATTTCTGTGCCAGCAGGTAAGTTTTCTAAAACTTCAATAAGATTTCCTTGAGTTTTACCAGTTTTAATAATAACTCTTTCTGCTGTAGCTTCGTTGTTTTCTTTTTTGTTCTTAATGGTATAAATAAATTGTTCTCCATTTGCGTTTTCAGAAATAATGCTTTGCGGAATTAAAATAGCATTTGCATCCGTATAGTCATTAACTTTAAGTTTTGCTGTTAAATTTGGTTTTACATTTCCACTTTTATCTTCAACAGGAACTTCAATTTTAAAAGATCTATTATTTGGGTTGATAAAACTACCAACCTGTCTTACTTTGCTATCTACACTTGTGCCAAGTACAGGAAATTCTATTTTTACTTCTTTATTTTTTTGAATACTTGTAATGTATCTTTCTGGCACTTCTGCCTCTACATACATATTGTTTAAATTTACAATTCTAAAAACTTCAGAACCTTGACCAGGAGCAATTACGGTTCCAGCTTCTTTCATAACATCATCTATAACTCCAGAAAATGGTGCTCTAATGGATGCTTTATTTTGCTGACTTTTTAGTTGTTTTAAAGAGTTTCTTTGAGATTCATAATTTGTTTTAGTTTGTAGAAACTGAATTTCTGACCCTATTTTTTGGTCCCATAAACGTTTTTGACGTTCAAAAGTTGTTTTTGCTAATTGTGTGGTTGCTTCTAATTGTGCAACCTGGTTGCCAATACCACCATCATCTATAGTTGCTAATAATTGTCCTTTAGATACTTTTTGACCTTCTTTAACATATACTCTTTTTAAAATACCTGGCATTTCTGGGTAAATTAAAATATTTTGTTTTGTTTTTACACTTCCTTGAATTTCTAAATAATGTTTAAAAACGGCCTCTTTTGCAGTAAAAGTGGTTATTAAAGGAAATTTTTTAAGCGTATCTTTTTCAGCAATCGCATTATTTATAGCTTCTAAGTCTGCATTTATAGTTTCTAATTTTTCTGTAATTTCTTTCTTTTTAGCAGTTAATTCTTTTAAATCTCCTCCAGAAATAATCGCTGCAACTGATGTTGTTTTTTTTTCTCCACAAGAGATTAAAACAAGTGTGAATGCTAATAGTGTATATATTTTTCTCATGCCTAATTATTGTTTAATTGGTGTGTTTAATGCGTTTTCTAATACTGCTTTACTAGCAATTACATCTAACATAGATTGTATGTACGCTTGTTGTTGTGTGTATAGTTGGTTTTGTGCTTGTAGTAAATCGAAGCTAGTAGAAATACCTTCAAAAAATTTAATTCTTTGTTTCTTTTCTATTCTCTCAGCTAAACCAACATTCTTTTTAGCAGTGTTGTAGTTTTCTATACTTAGTTGATATTCGCTTTTTGCTTTTTCTGCTAGTAGCTTTAAACGTTGCTTTGTTTCTTCTAATCTAATATCTGCGGTTTCTAAAGCAATTTTAGCTTGTGCTGTTCTAGAGCTTCTTTGTAAACTGCTAAAAATAGGGATGTTTAAACTAACGCCTAATAAAGAAGAGTTATACCAACTTTTATCAGATTCAAAAAAAGAGAAATCACTAGCGTAAGCTTGTGCACCGTAGTTTACAAAAGCAGATAAGCTTGGTAACGCTTTGCTTTTTTCTAATTTAACCAGTAAGTGTTTAGATTCTCTATCGTTCTCTGCAATTTTATAATCTATATGATTATTTATGTTAAATTCACTTGCAATTAACCCTAGATTAATGTTTTCTTCTGCCAAGGAATCTAAAGAATCCGTTAAAACTAATTTTGTGTCAATAGAACTTCCTATAGAAAGGTTTAGCATTTTATATGCGATGTCTTTCATTCTTTTAACGCTATTTAGTTGATTTTTAAGATTTCCTGTAGTAATTTCTAATTGTTCCACATCTTCTTCTTCATTAAATCCGTTTTCATAGATTTTTCTTGCGTCGTATAGGTTTTTTTCTAAAATTTTAATATTTCCTTCTAAAATGGTAATACTGTTTTCTGCAACTAATACATTTCCGTAAGCGTTAATAACAGCTTCTCTGGTTAGGAGTTCTGTTTTTTCATTGGCTTGATTAGATATTTTTAAATATGTTTTTGATGCTTGTAACCCCACTAAATAAGAGCCGTCAAAAATTAACTGATTTAAAGTAACAGATGCACTTACGTTTTGTTTTGGACTAAATGTAACTGGTTGAAAAGTACCAGCAGTTCCTCCAACAAATTCTGCAGGTAATAAGGAGACTTGTTGTTTTAACCAGTTTTGATAATCTACCTTACCAGAAATTTGAGGTAAACCTGTAGCGGTTGTTTCCCAAACTTTTTTACGTGCAGATTCCACATCATTTTTAGAAGCTTTGGTGTTATAACTATTGTCTAAGGCAAAGGTTATTGCTTCTTTTAGAGATAAGTTCATTGTTTTTTCTTGAGCATTTGTAATTAAGAAAAAACAGGTACTTATGCATACCAGAATTATTTTTTTCATGTGTTTTTATTTCTGTTTTAATTGGTTTTCTAATTGTTGTATTCCTTTAATTGTGCAAATTCCGCGTAAATGATACTCTAAATAATAGGTCATTAAGGAGTTCATAGAATAATTTTTTAAAGGAAATAGATCTTTGTCTTTAATACTGATCATTCCGTTAAAATATATTCTAGAAATAAATTCTAGGTCAATATTTTTTCTATACAAGTCAGATTCAATCCCTTTTTTTAAATTATTAACAACGCAATTTTGCATTATGTGATATTGCTTTTGCTTTAATGACGCGTAAATTTTAGGATAATATTTTTGTAGTTGATACTGTGGAGAGGATTTTTCATCCTTTAAATTATCCATTATTAACTTTTTTATAGAAAATAATTCATCAATAGGATTTAGGTTTAATTCGCATATATCATCAATTCCACTACATATAGTGTTAAACATAGAGAGTGTAACACCGTTTACAAGTTCTGTTTTATTCTTGTAATACTTGTAAATAGTTTTTTTAGAGACACCTAATGCGCTAGCAATCTCATCCATAGTAACACTCTTAAAGCCTAGGTTTAAGAAGAGCTCATTGGATTTTTCTAATATTTTTTCTCTCATAATTATAAAAAAGTTTCCTTTAGTTTTTCTAAAGGTTTCCTTTAAAATTGTCATTCTCGTGAACACGGGAATATAAATATTGAATTCTGTAAAAAAAAAATAATATTCGGGTGCAAATGTACGAATGGAAACTTTAGAAACAAAAAAAGTTTCCAAAGTTTTATTTATTTTTTAACATTGTAATTGTGATGTAAAATTACTTTACGTTATTTTTACAAAAAAATAACAGATTTGGAGATTTTACATTATCAGAAAGATTTTATCAATTATTTAGAATCTAAAAAGTGGGTTAATGAACCTAGAAATTTATATGAGCCAATAGATTATATTTTAAAATTAGGGGGTAAAAGAATGCGCCCAATTTTAACATTAATGGCGGCAGATATTTTTTCTGGAGAATATGAAAAAGCAATGCCAGCAGCATTAGCTGTTGAGGTTTTTCATAATTTCACCTTAATTCATGATGATATTATGGATGATGCTCCTTTGAGAAGAGGAAAAGCGACAGTGCATGAAAAATGGGATTTGAATACAGGAATTCTTTCTGGAGATGCAATGTTAATTTTAGCGTATCAGTATTTTGAGAATTATGAGCCTATTGTTTTTCATAAATTAGCAAAGTTATTTAGTAAAACTGCTTTAGAGGTTTGCGATGGACAACAATTAGATGTCGATTTTGAAACTAGAAATGATGTAACTATTGAAGAATATATTAATATGATTCGTTTAAAAACTTCTGTTTTAGTTGCAGCTGCTTTAAAAATGGGAGCAATAGTAGTAGAAACTAGTGAAGAAAATGCGGACTTAATATATGACTTTGGTTTAAATTTAGGTTTAGCTTTTCAGTTACAAGACGATTACTTAGATACTTTTGGTGATCCAAAAACATTTGGGAAACAAATAGGAGGAGACATTATAGAGAATAAGAAGACTTTTTTATATTTAAAATCATTAGATATTGCCTCTGAGGAAGATAAGAATGCGTTGAGTGTTTTTTACAATCAAAATTTAACAGAGAATTCAATAAAAATTAAAGAAGTAACACATATTTTTGAGAAAAATAATATTCCTGTTTTAATAAAGGAACAAATTAAGAGTTATACTGAGAAATCTTTTGATACTTTAAACGCAATGGATATCACAGAAAAAAACAAAGAAAGTTTAAAGAATTTTGGACTTTGGCTAATGAATAGAACAGTTTAAAAAAAAAACTAATATTTTATTTAATAATGTAATAAAAAGTATTACATTTGCAGCCAATTATTTTGGTCCCATAGCTCAGCTGGTTAGAGCATCTGACTCATAATCAGAGGGTCCTTGGTTCGAGCCCAAGTGGGACCACATTTAATAGCAAGCCTTTACAGAAATGTAGAGGCTTTTTTTTGTTTTAAAAAGACATTTAATAGATGATTAAAACCTCATTATATAAGTTTGGAGAAAGAAACCTTAATTTCTATTGGAAAAGAAACTGTTTTAATTCTTGAAAAAGCACGTAATTTATTATGAAACTAGAATTGATTAAAGTGGTAAGAATTTTATGATATTGTTTCATGTTTAAAAATACGTTATCATAGACAAAAGGATTCTGTTGAATTATTTGTTAAGAATGAACTAAATAATCTTTTAATGGAGTTTACTTTACCTTAATTTAAAGAGTCGTTCCCTTACGTTAGATGATCAAGATCGGTTAAAACAAGTATTTGAAAATTTATTTAAAGTAAGATGAAGTGCTTATTTGATAAATAGAATGAGCTAGCATCTATGCATACTGCTTAAACTCTTTTTTTTAATAAATTCATTTTTTCAGATGATTATTAATCATAGGAAAAATTATTTTTAAAACGGGAGGAAAAAATTGCTATTAATAAAGAAAAGTATATATATTTGCCTGATAAATAATTATAGACTATTTTGATTCCCAAAATAGCTAATTTTTATAAGTAATTATAGAGGAGGTTTCTATGTTTGATGTGATTATATCAACTGATACCACTTTATTTCATTTTGCTTCTTGTTAACAAAAAAAAATATTTGTTATAATAAGCATTGTTAATATTAATTTTTAATCTGGGGGGATATAAAATGATAAAGAAAAAATATTTTGCATTTATAATAATGCTAGCATTTGTATACGTAGTTAACGCACAGGGAGGTAGTGTACCTCAACCTGCAGGACCACCACCGCCACCTGGTTTGGCGATAGATGGAGGTTTACTTTTCTTAGTAGTTTCAGGTATTGTTTATGGAATAAAAAAAGTTAAGAATTAGTTAGTCTACTAACATATTTTCCAATAACATCAAATTCTAAGTTTACACAATCATTTAGTTTTAAAAACTTAAAGGTTGTGTTTTCCCTTGTATATGGTATTATAGCAACACTAAATTCATTGTGTTTAGAGTTTACGACTGTTAAGCTAACTCCATTTACGGTAACAGAACCTTTTTCTATTGTAATGTTTTTATTAGAAGCATCATAGTTAAAAGTGTAAACAGTACTTCCATTTTCGTTTTTAATACCTACACAAGTTGCTGTCTGGTCTACGTGCCCTTGTACAATATGGCCGTCTAAACGGTCTCCTAATTTCATTCCTCTTTCTAAATTTACAAAATCATTTTTAGTTAAACTTCCAATATTTGTTTTGTTTAACGTTTCTTTAATAGCAGTTACAGTATATTCATCAGTTTTAATATTAACTACTGTTAAGCAAACTCCATTATGTGCAACACTTTGATCTATTTTTAACTCATTAGTAAAATTACTTTTTACAGTTAAATGAATGTTGTCTTGTTCTTTGGTGATATTTGTAATTGTACCAAGTGTTTCTATGATTCCGGTAAACATATTTGTAAAATTTAGTTACTTTTGTGATATTCAAAAATAGGAATAATAGAATAGTTACTATGGATAAATCTGATAAAATTATAGTTGGTATCTCAATAGGAGATTTAAATGGAATTGGTTTAGAAGTAATTCTAAAAACCTTTGAAGATAAAAGAATGCTAGATTTTTGTACGCCAGTTATTTTTGGAAGTACAAAAGTAGTTACTTTTCATAAAAAAGCATTGCAGTCAGATACTCCTGTTCATGGAATTACCTCTTTAGAGCAAGTTAATCACAATAAAATTAATGTATTAAATATTTGGAAAGAAGATGTTTTAATCGAATTAGGCAAAGCAACTAAAGAATCTGGAGCGTATGCAGCAAAATCTTTAGAGATAGCAACGACTCATTTAAAAGAAAAAAAGATAGATGTTTTATTAACTGCTCCAATTAATAAAGAAACCATACAATCTGATACTTTTAATTTCCCTGGACATACTGAGTATTTAGAAGATAAGTTAGAAGGGAAGAGCTTGATGATTTTAATGACAGATGCATTAAGAATAGGATTGATAACCGGTCATATTCCTATCTCTAAAGTAGCAGAGTCAATTACTCCTACCTTAATTAAAGAAAAAGTAGGTACAATGTATGCTTCGTTGGTGCAAGATTTTGGTATCAATAAACCCAAAATAGCAGTTTTATCACTAAATCCACATTGCGGAGATAAAGGAGTTATTGGTGTAGAAGATGATGAAATTATTAAACCAACTATAGACGAAATAAAAGAGTCTGGTAAGTTGGTTTTTGGACCTTATGCGGCAGATGGTTTCTTTGGTTCGGAAACATATAAGCAATTTGATGGTGTTTTAGCAACATATCATGATCAAGGATTAGCACCATTTAAAGCATTGTCTTTTGGTAGTGGTGTAAATTACACGGCAGGTTTAAGTGAAATTAGAACATCTCCAGACCATGGTACAGGCTTTGATATAGCTGGAAAAAACATAGCAAACCCATCTTCTTTTAAAGAAGCATTGTTTGCTGCAATCGAAATTTATAAGACAAGAAAAGAATATAAAGAGCTTACAAAAAGTCCTCTTTTAGTAAAATAAAAAACTTTTAATAGAAAAGAGTGTAGAATAATAAAATTTTATATCTTTGCACGCTTAATTGATATTTGGAAATGAAAGACTTAAAGGAGTTCGACATACAGTTTGTAGGATTAAAAGAAGGAATTCATTTATTTGAATATGAAATTAATAATACGTTCTTTAATGTTTTTAATTTTGATGAATTTGAAAGTTCATCAATTAAAATATCATTAAATTTTATAAAGAAGAGTACGTTACTAGATTTAACTTTTACAGCCAGTGGTTATGTAGAAGTACCATGTGATGTTTCTAATGAACTTTATAAACAAGATGTTCAAGCAGTTTTACCTTTAGTTGTAAACTTTGGGCCAGAATTTAGTGATGACAATGAGGAGATATTAATATTGCCTCATGAGGCGTATGAGTTTAGTGTAGCTCAGTTTATTTATGAAATGATTGTATTATCAGTTCCTAATAAAAGAGTTCATCCAAAAGTTTTAGACGGAACAATGGACTCTGAAGCATTAAAGAAGTTAAGAGAATTAGAAATAAAAGAAGTAAAGACTGTTGAAGAGACAGACCCAAGGTGGGATAAATTAAAGAATTTAATAACAGAAAAAAAGACATAAAATGGCACATCCTAAGAGAAAAATATCCAAAACTAGAAGAGACAAAAGGAGAACTCATTATAAGGCATCTTATCAGCAGATTGCTACAGACCCTACAACAGGAGAGTCTCACTTATATCACAGAGCTCACTGGCATGAAGGTAAATTATACTATAGAGGACAGATCGTCTTAGAATCGGCATCTGCAATAGAAGCATAAAAGAATTAAAAGTTTTTTTTAAAACCCTCATTAATTGAGGGTTTTTTTGCGTTTTTAAAGTAGAAATTATTTCTTTTGATAATTTTTACCTTAAAAAGTGAAATAAATTTCACTACTTTTGATCTTCCTAACCACATGGAAAACAACTAAAATTATGACAAAAATCACTGCAGCAATTACAGCAGTAGGGAAATATGTTCCTGAATATGTTCTAACCAATAAAGAGTTAGAAACTATGGTAGATACTAATGATGAGTGGATTACCAGTAGAACAGGGATTAAAGAAAGAAGGATTCTAAAAGGAGAAGGTTTAGGTACTTCTTACATGGCTATAAAAGCTGCCGAAGAATTATTAAAAAAATCAAACGTAGATCCTGCAGAAATAGATTTAATTATTATTGGTACTGCAACTCCAGATTTACCTATAGCATCTACAGCGGCTTATGTGGCATCAGAAATAGGAGCAATAAATGCTTTTGGTTATGATTTACAAGCAGCATGTTCTAGCTTTTTATACGGTATGTCTACTGCAGCTAGTTATATAGAATCTGGTAGGTATAAAAAAGTATTATTAATAGGAGCAGATAAAATGTCTTCTATAATAGATTATAAAGATAGAGCTACTTGTATTATTTTTGGTGATGGAGCAGGAGCTGCATTGTTTGAACCTAATTATGAAGGTTTAGGTTTACAAGACGAGTATTTAAGAAGCGATGGTATAGGGCGAGACTTCTTAAGAATTGAGGCAGGCGGGTCTTTAATGCCAACAACTAAAGAAACTGTTGCAGCAGATAAGCATTTTGTATATCAAGAAGGTAAAACTGTTTTTAAGTATGCAGTTTCTAATATGGCAGATGTTGCCGGAAAAGTATTAGAAAGAAATAATCTTACTGAAAATGATATTCAATGGTTAGTAGCGCATCAAGCTAATAAAAGAATTATTGAAGCAATTTCTAAAAGAGTAGGGATGCCATCAGAAAAAGTAATGATGAATATTCAAAAATACGGAAATACTACATCAGCAACTTTACCACTTTTACTGGCAGATTATGAAAGTCAATTAAAAAAAGGAGATAATTTAATTTTTGCGGCATTTGGTGGCGGTTTCACATGGGGAGCAGCTTACGTTAAATGGGCGTATAATTCATAAATACAATAAATAAATAATTATGAGTATGGACATTAAAGAGATTCAAAATCTTATTAAATTTGTAGCTAAATCTGGCGCTAGCGAGGTAAAGTTAGAAATGGAAGATGTAAAGATTACTATTAGAACAGGTTCTGGTAAAACAGAAACTACAATTTTACAAGCAGCTCCAATGGCAGGTATGCCTCAAGTAGCAGCACCTATTGCTCAACCGGTTGCAGCTTCTGAAGCAGCTCCACAAGCCGAAAGTGAAGATTCTAAATATATTACTGTAAAGTCTCCTATTATAGGAACTTTTTATAGAAAACCATCACCAGATAAACCTAATTTTGTAGAAGTAGGAACAGATATTTCTGTAGGAGATACTGTTTGTGTTATTGAAGCAATGAAATTATTTAATGAAATAGAATCTGAAATTTCAGGTAAAGTCGTTAAAATTTTAGTGGATGATTCTTCTCCTGTAGAATTTGATCAGCCATTATTCTTAGTTGATCCATCGTAATAGAAAGAGTTTAGATTTTGAGTGTAGATTTTCTAACTCAAATCTTATAACTTATAACTTATAACTCTTAAATTATGTTTAAAAAAATATTAATTGCCAACAGAGGAGAAATAGCACTTCGTGTTATTAGAACCTGTAAAGAAATGGGGATTAAAACTGTGGCAGTATATTCTACTGCGGATGCAGAAAGTTTGCATGTAAGATTTGCAGATGAAGCAGTTTGTATTGGTCCAGCTCCAAGTTCTGAATCATACCTAAAAATGTCTAATATTATTGCAGCTGCAGAAATTACAAATGCAGATGCAATTCACCCAGGTTATGGGTTTTTGTCTGAAAATGCTAAATTTTCAAGATTATGTGAAGAGCATAACATAAAATTTATTGGTGCTTCTGGTCAGATGATTGATCAAATGGGAGATAAAGCAAATGCTAAATCTACTATGATTGCTGCCGGTGTACCTTGTGTACCAGGTAGTGAAGGTGTTATTGTAGACTTTGAAGATTGTGAAAAAATTGCAGCAGAATCCGGTTACCCAGTAATGTTAAAAGCTTCTGCCGGAGGTGGAGGTAAAGGTATGCGTGCTGTTTTGAAAGCAGAAGACTTAAGAGAAGCTTGGGATTCTGCAAGACATGAATCTAAAGCAGCCTTTGGTAATGATGATATGTATATGGAAAAGCTTATTGAAGAGCCAAGACATATAGAAATTCAGATTGTTGGAGATTCTTACGGAAAAGCATGTCATTTATCAGAAAGAGACTGTTCTGTTCAACGTCGTCATCAAAAGTTAACGGAAGAAACTCCTTCTCCTTTTATGACAGATGCTTTAAGAAAAAAGATGGGAACAGCAGCTGTAAAAGCAGCCGAATTTATAAAATATGAAGGTGCAGGAACTGTAGAGTTTTTAGTTGACAAGCATAGAAATTTCTTCTTTATGGAGATGAATACGCGTATACAAGTAGAGCATCCTATTACAGAAGAAGTAGTAAATTATGATTTAATTAGAGAACAAATTTTAGTAGCTGCAGGTGTGCCTATTTCTGGGAAAAATTATTTTCCTCAAATGCACTCTATAGAATGTAGAATAAACGCAGAAGATCCATATAATAATTTTAGACCCGCTCCAGGAAAAATTGCAACTTTTCATTCTCCAGGAGGTCATGGAGTAAGAGTAGATACGCATGTATATGCTGGTTATATGATTCCGCCAAATTACGATTCTATGATTGCTAAGTTAATAACTACTGCTCAAACAAGAGAAGAAGCTATTAATAAAATGAAACGCGCATTAGATGAGTTTGTGATAGAGGGGGTTAAAACAACAATTCCTTTTCATAGGCAATTAATGGATCATCCAGATTATGTTGCAGGAAACTATACAACTAAATTTATGGAAGATTTTGTTATGAAATAAAACATAAATCATTCGTTTAAACTTGATATTAAAATAGAGAACACAATTTGTGTTCTCTATTTTTTTTTACCTTTATAGTCTAAGATATAAAGATGAAAATAGACGGTATTGATAAAAAAATTATAAGAAGTTTAGTAAAAGATGCAAGAATACCTATTTTAAGCATTGCTAGAGATGTTGGTATTTCTGGAGCAGCAATTCATCAAAGATTAAGAAAATTAGAGAAATCTGAATTAATAGATAGTTATCAGATGGTAATAAACCCAAAAGCTTTGGGATATACTACAATTGCTTTTGTAGGTGTGTTTTTAGAAACTACAGCAGTACTATCATCTATCATAAAAAGACTTAAAGAGATTAGAGAAGTGGTAGAATGCCATTATACAACTGGTAATTTTACAATTTTTATTAAGGTATTGTGCAAAGACAATGTAGATTTAATGTGTTTGTTAGATACCAAGATAAAAATGATTAATGGTGTTACTAAATTTGAAACATTTATTTCTCTCAATCAGCAAATTGATAGACAAATACATATCTAGAATTATATTAAACATTAAAATTTTACCACTTAACGTGTTTTTGCTTCATGTAAGCTAACAAATATTTTTTTTCAATTTTATTGGTTCATTTTTACATCATCGAAAACAAAAATGTAAAAAAAATATGAATTCCCTCACCATATTACTTATTGATGATGATGAGATAGAAAGAATGAAGTTTAAAAAGGTTTGTTATGATAATAATTCCCTTTCTAATATTGTGGAAGCAGTAAATGGAAAAGAGGCCTTAAGTATTCTAAATAAAGCAGAGTATTTATTTAATATTATAATTCTAGACCTACATATGCCTGAAATGAATGGGCTTGAGTTTTTAGGTAATTTAAAAGCTGATATTAGGTATAAAAATATACCTATAATAGTGATGTCTAATTCTGATGATCATGAAGAATTAAAGAAGTGTTATGATTTTGGAATTTCTGGTTTTTTTACAAAGCCAGTACAATTTTCTAAATACGCTGTAAAAGTAGAATCACTATTAAATTATTGGAAAGAGAATAAATATAATTAATTAAAATAAGATTAACAGATATGGAAGAACCAAATTTAAATTATATAAAAGAGCTTTCTGGAGGAGATAAGGAATTTGAAGAAAGTATCTTAATAGTTTTAAAAAATGAATTTCCAGAAGAATTTTTACTTTTTAATGAAGATTTTAAGAATAAAGAGTACGCAGAGGCTGCAGATAAAGTACATAAGTTAAAACATAAAATTAGTATTTTAGGTTTAAAAAAGGGATTTGAATTAGCATCTAGATTTGAGCTAGATTTAAAAAACAATGAAACTAAATTATATAACGATTTTGTAAATGTTTTAAACAAAATTCATGTATATTTAAAAGTCTAATAATTTTTATAAATAGTATGAATTGTATAGTAATAGATGATGATGCAACTGCAAGATTAATTATTAAGAAGCTATGTGCTGATTTTAAGGAAATTACTGTTTTAGAGGAGTTTGATTCAGCTATAGAGGCTATGAAATATCTTAATTCAAATGCAGTAGATTTAATATTCTTAGATATTCACATGCCTACATTTTCTGGTTTTGACTTTATTCAAGCATTAAAATCGCCTCCTAAAATAATTTTAACAACATCAGACAAAAATTTTGCGCTACAAGCATTTGAGTATGAATGTGTAGTAGATTATCTTGTAAAACCTATTGCTAAAGTAAGGTTTAACAAGTCTTTGCAGAAATTAGCCAGTTTAAAGCAAACAGATACTACTGCAAACACAACAGTTGCTGCCAACGAAGATTCTGATTTTATTTATGTAAGTGTAGAGAGAAGACTTGTTAAAATTAATATTCCGAGTATTTATTTTGTAGAAGCAAAGGGAGATTATATTAATATCAAGACAGATAGTAAAAGTTATATTGTACATTCTACACTAAAGAAAATAGAAGATAAGCTGCCTACTTCTTTATTTCTTAGAATACACAGGTCTTTTATTATTAATGTTTCTGAGATAGTAGATATTGAGGATAACAGTGTACTTATTCAAAAAAGTGTTATTCCAATTAGTAGATCTAATAAAAGTGAATTAATGAGAAGATTAAATTTGCTTTAATATTTTTTAAAGTAACAGGTTTTATTTTAATTAAACAACCTAAGGTTTGTTTAATTAATAGGGGTAGGGTGTTTCTGAATTTTAGAGTACACCTTTTTTTATTTAGTATTCGAAAAAGTAAAAACCCTATAAACAGAATGTTTATAGGGTTTTAAGTGGTACCTCCAGGAATCGAACCAGGGACACAAGGATTTTCAGTCCTTTGCTCTACCAACTGAGCTAAGGTACCATTACTTTAAAAGAAAGTTAGATTAATATCTTTCCCTTAGCGGTGGCAAATATACAACCTTTTTTAACATGTGCAAGCATTTTTTTAAAAAATGTATTGTATTTTTGATTTTTATAAATATTGTAAAGATGAATTTAATAATTGATGCAGGTAACACAAGAGTTAAAGTAGCTGTATTTGAGGGGGATACCATTTTAGAAGTGGTTTTTGTTGATCGAAAAAAAATTTTATCAGAAATAAAAAAAATTTTAAAAAAATATAAAATTACCTGTGCAATTTTGTCATCGGTAAGTTTTATATCAGAAAAAACGTTACTTAAGCTTCAAGATTTAATGCAATTGACGGTTTTGTCTTCTTCTACAAACGTTCCTTTTATCAATTTGTATAAAACACCAACAACCTTAGGAGTAGATAGAATTGCATTGGTGGTGGGGGCCGTAAATGAGTTTCCAGACAAAAACACACTAATTATTGATGCTGGTACTTGTATTACTTTCGATTTTGTGAATAGTAAATCGGAATATTTAGGTGGTGCAATATCTCCAGGAATAAAAATGAGGTTTGATTCTTTAAATCATTTTACAGCAAATTTACCATTACTAGAAAAAGATGAAGTAAACAGTTTTATTGGTCGCAATACTAAAGAGAGTATGAATTCTGGTGTTGTAAATGGAGTGGTTCAAGAAATTGAAGGTGTAATTAATCAATATAAAAAGAAATATATAGATTTAACAGTCGTTTTAACAGGAGGAGACACAAATTTCTTGTCAAAGCAATTAAAAAGTAGCATATTTGCCAAGAAAAATTTTCTTCTTAAAGGATTAAATAGAATATTGATATTTAATATAGACAAATGATTAAAAACATATTATTAGTTTTTATGCTAATAACCTCTTCAGCTATAACAGCTCAAAGAACAAGTTCATCACCATATTCTTTTTTTGGTATAGGAGATGAATTTAATCCTATTACAGTAGAACAAAGTGCAATGGGAGGTATAGGAGTTGCTTTTAGCCACTATAAATACTTAAACTTTACAAATCCTGCGGCGTACGCTAACTTAAGATATACAACCTATTCTTTTGGTTTATTAAATAATAAATTAACGGTAGAGAATGGTGGCGTAAAACAATCTTCTAACTCTACTAGTTTAAGTTATTTTGCATTGGCATTTCCTATAGGTAATAAAGCAGGTATGTCTTTTGGACTACAACCAGTATCTTCTGTAGGATACTCTTTATCTAATTCTATTTTAGACAACAATGGAACGATTTTAGAGCGAACGTCCTTTTCTGGAGAAGGAGGTGTAAGTAGAATTTACAGTAGTTTTGGTATAAAAGTATATAAAGAATTATCTTTAGGTATAGAAGTAGATTATAAATTTGGTAGTATAGATAATAGTATTATTAACGAAAAAGCAGGTGTTTCTTTAGCTACAAAATATAAAGAAGCGACTATTGTTAGAGGCGGATCGGTTGCATTAGGAGCACAATATAAAAAAGCGCTTAAAAATAAATTGGTTATAAGCGGAGGAGCTACTGTTAAAATGGGGAATGATTTAAAAGTTACTGGAGATGAATATTTAAACTCTCTTTCTTTTACTAGTTCTGGAGGAGAATTTGGAAGAGATACTCTTTCTCAATCTGAAATTAGCGGAAATTATAAATTGCCTTTAAAAGCAATTTTAGGAGCAGGAGTAGGGAAAGATGATAAATGGTATGTTGGTTTAGAGTATGAAAAACAAGATGCAATAGAAACTACAGGTTTTTTAAATACATCTAACAGTGCATATACTTATGGTGAGTCGAATAGAGTTTCTTTAGGTGGATTTTATATTCCTAAAATCAATTCAATTTCAAGTTACTGGGAGCGAGTTACTTATAGAGCTGGTGTCCGTTTAAAAAAGACAGGATTGTTAGTAGATGGATCTGATCCTTACACAAATTATACAGATGTAGACGACTTTGGCATATCTTTTGGTTTAGGTTTACCACTGAAGCAATTATCCTCAGTAAATATGGGGTTCGAATTTGGTCAAAGAGGTACCACTGCTAATAATTTAATTAAAGAAAATTATTTTAATTTTAGATTAAGTTTATCTTTGACAGATACTAATTGGTTTCAGAAAAGAAAAATAGATTAACAAAAAACTAACAAAATGAAGAAAATTACGTTTTTACTAGCTGCAATGTTGTTATTGGCATCAGCAAAAACAAATGCGCAAGATGATGCAAAAAGAGAATGTACTATTAAGTATAATCTTTTTAAAGGAGATTTCCAATCTAAAAAGTATGAAGAAGCTTATACAAACTGGATTTATTTAATGGATAACTGTAAAGATTTATCTGTAAATATTTACAAATTAGGTTCTACTTTGGCAGAAGATGTTAGAAAAGATCCTGTTCTAGCAAAAAGAGTTTACGAGCAAAGATTACAGTATTTTCCTAAAGACAATCCAGCAAAATTACATAGTGATTATGCTACTTATTTGTTAGATAATAAATTGGCTTCTGATGATGAAGTATTTGCTATTTTAGAAAAAGGATATAATATAGACCCTACTAAAATGGGTGTAAAAAACTTATATATTTATTTTCAAGGAGTTACAGATAGAAATAAAGATACAAATCCTCAAAAAGTATTTGATACTTATGATGATGTATTAGAGTCTGTAAGTTCTAAATTAGATGGATATGCAGCAAAATTAAAAGATCTTTCTAAAGATTCTGTAGCAAATAAAAGATTGATTCATGCATATTCTACAAACTCTAGAGCATTAGGTACTGTAGAAGGTGGTTTAGATAATATTATTTCTGAAATAGCAACTTGTGAAAGATTAATACCTATTTACAAAAGAGATTTTGAAGCAAATAAAGATGATGCTGTTTGGTTAAAAAGATCTGTATCTAGAATGTTTAACAAAGGATGTCAAGAAGATCCTTTATACCAAGAATTAGTAAGAGCGTATGCTCATGCGTCTCCATCACCAGAGGCATTCTCTTTCTTAGCGAGTGTTTTAGAAGATAATGGAGATAATGCTGGGGCAAATGAAATGAGAGAGAAATCTTTTAATTTAGAAACAGACCCATTAAAGAAAGCAAAGTATAAATTAAAATTTGCGCAAGCAGCTAAATCTAGAGGTCAATTAAGTAAAGCTAGAAGTTTAGCAAGAGAAGCTTTAAGCTTTAACCCTAACTATGGTAAAGCATATTTATTTATTGCAAGATTATACCAATCTAGTGTAAATAATTGTGGTGGAAATGAGTTTGAAAAGAGAATGGTATATGTTGCTGCATTAAACCAAGCACAAAGAGCTGCATCTGTAGATCCAAGTATTTCGTCTACTGCAAGTTCTTATATTAGAAGTTATAGAGGTAATGTACCAAGTTCTAAAGTTATTTTTACTGCAGGTGTTACACCTGGTAGTAGCTATACTATAAAATGTTGGATTGGTGAAACAGTAAGAGTACCTTCAAATTAATTTTTTGAAAAACATAAAAAAAATATTTTATAAAAGCATTGCTGTACTATTTGTTACAGTAATGCTTTTTTCTTGCTCTAATAATACAAAAGAAGTGAGAGATTTTTTGGTGTCTAAAAACTTGCCAATCGGTATTGCCAAAAATGCATTTCATGTATATAAAGATTCTGGTAGAATTACATCAAAACTAATTACGCCTTTACTTTATGATTTTAGTAATAGAAAACAACATCCCTATAATGAATTTCCTGAAGGAATTGAAATTATAAATTTTGATGGAATAGATTCTGTAACGATTACAGGAAATTATGCATTATCATATTCAAATACTCAAATTTCTGAAATAAAGGGAAATGTAGTGGTCGTAAATCCTAAAGAAAACTCTAAATTAGAAACAGAACAATTATTTTGGGATCAAAACACTAAGTATTTTTTTTCAGAAAAACCATTTACTTTAACCACTTTAAAAGATACTATATATGGTGTTGGGTTTGAGTGTAAAGAAGATTTAAGTAAGCATTTAGCAAAGAAAACAACAGGTAAGTTAGTAACATCAGAAACAGAATAAAATGAATACAATTTGGAAGTTTTTTCAATATGGCTATTTAGTAGTCGCTTTAATATGTTTGGTAGAAGGTTTTCTTATTTGGGCAGAAGATAGACAGAAAGCTTATTTGTTTTTTGGTGCTTCTATTTTTATTACCTTAGTTTTTTTCTTTAAAAGACATTTTAGAAAAAAAGTAGAAACCAGAAATAACCAAAAATAGATTATAAATTTCTTAATGGAAATTGAAATTATCATAATATTAACCTCTATTATTCTTTCCGCTTTTTTTTCGGGAATGGAAATTGCATTTGTTTCTGCTAATAAGTTGCATATAGAATTAGAGAAGAAAAGAGAAGGCTTTATACCTAGTGTTCTTAATAAAATTACTCAAAAATCATCAAAATTTATTACTACCATGTTAGTTGGTAATAATATTTCTTTGGTAATTTATAGTTATTATATGGGAGGATTCTTAATTAGAATTCTACCTAAAAACACCTTTAACGAGTTTACTACACTACTTTTACAAACAATTATATCTACCATAGTAATACTAATTACAGCAGAATTTTTACCAAAAGCTATTTTTAGAATTTATGCAAATGAGGTTTTAAAATTATTTGCAGTACCTGCCTATTTTTTTTACGTTTTATTCCATTTTTTTTCTGAAATTATTTCTTTTATTTCAGATTTTTTTCTGCGTGTATTCTTTAAAACAGATGCAGAAGAACAACAAACAGAATTTAGTAAAGAAGAATTAGGGTATTATATTACAGAACAACTAGAAACTGGTAATAATGATGATGAAGTAGATTCTGAAATACAAATTTTTCAAAATGCACTCGATTTTCATAATGTAAAAGCAAGAGAGGTTATGGTTCCCAGAACCGAAATTGTTGCGGTTGAGTTACATGAAAAAGTAGCAAACTTAAAAAATATATTTATAGATTCTGGACTGTCTAAGGTACTGGTTTATAAAACCTCTTTAGACGATGTAATAGGATACATAAATGCTTTTGAATTATTTAAGAAACCAAAAACAATTAAATCTATTTTATTACCAGTAGAGATTGTACCAGAGTCTATGATGATTAACAATATTTTAAACAGTTTAATGAAAAAGCGTAAAAGCGTAGCTGTTGTTGTTGATGAATATGGAGGTACTTCTGGTATGATAACTGTAGAAGATATTGTTGAAGAATTATTTGGTGAAATTGAAGATGAGCACGATACTCAAGAGTTTTTAGAGAAGAGAATATCTGAAACAGAATTTAACTTTTCTGCAAGATTAGAAGTAGATTATTTAAACGAAGAGTATAGTTTGAATATTCCTAAATCTGAAGCTTATGAAACTTTAGGAGGGTTTATTATAGAGCAAACAGAAAGTATTCCTATAGAAAATGAAGTTGTTGATATTGAAGATTTTGAAATTAAAATCTTAAAAATGAGTAGTGCTAAAATAGAAGAAGTCCGCTTAAAAATTGTAGATGAAGACGCCTAAAAGTTGTCTTTGTTTTTAGAACTATCTATAAGTCAATTTAGTTACTGCTAATAAGTATAAAATCGGTTGCAATATTAAAACCCAAATCGTATATTCGCAAACTGAAAATTAAATAAATTCGTATGGCAATTTTATCAAAAATTAGAGAACGTTCAATGTTCTTAATCATTATAATTGGTTTAGCACTTTTTGCTTTTGTATTAGATCCATCTACTTTAGGTGATTTTTTCAATTCAAGTAAAGTAAATCAAGTAGGTGAAGTAAATGGAGAGTCTATCTCTTTACAAGAGTTTACTGCAGAGTTAGAGGCATATAAGCAACAAGTAGGTAACGGAGTTACTGAAATGCAAGCATCTAAAAGTGTATGGGATAATATTGTTAGAAAAAAAATCTATCAAAATCAATTAGCACAAGCAGGTATTACTGTTGGTGAAGCAGATGTTTGGAACGAAGTAATTAATGCTCCTTCTGTTAAAGACAATCCTCAATTTCAAAATGAAGTAGGCTTTTTTGACGAAGTAAAGTTCAAACAATTTTTAGCAGACACAAAATTAAATAATCCAGAAATGTGGGGAGCTTGGTCTAACTACATGACTCAAATTAGAGATAATGGAGAGAGAAATACATATAATAATTTAGTTACTGCAGGTCTTGGTGCTTCTTTAAAAGAAGGAGAATCTCAATATTTTGCAGATAACACAAAACTAACTTCTCAGTTTGTATTTGTTCCTTATACTTCAATTGCAGATAGTTTAGTTACCGTTTCTAAAGGAGAAATAGAAGCGTACATTAAAGCACACTCTAATGATTTTAAAGTAGAAGAATCTAGAGATATTTCTTATGTGCAGTTTAATATTGCAGCAACTACAGAAGATGAAAATGCTATTAAAGCGAGTCTTTCTGAATTAATTGAAGATTTTAAAAATACATCTAATGAAAGCGTATTTTTAAGTGAAAATGATTCTGATACTAGTATTGATGATAGTTTTAAATTTCAAAGAGAGATTAATGCAACAGTAGCTTCAGAAATTTTTAAAGGTGCTAAAGGAGATGTTTTTGGTCCTTATAAAGAACAAGGGTATTTTAAAATATCTAAAATTACAGACGTTACTAGCATGCCAGACTCTGCTAGAGCAAGTCATATTTTAATTCCTTTTTTAGGAGCTCAAAGAGCTGCTGCAGATATAACAAGAACGCAAGGTGAAGCTAAGATTTTAGCAGATAGTATTTTAAATGTTGTAAAAAGCAATAGAAATAAATTTGAAGACTTAGCTAAAACAATGTCTTCAGATCTTGGTTCTGGAGCAAAAGGAGGAGATTTAGATTGGTTTACTTATAATAGAATGACACCAGAATTTAGAGATTTTGTTTTTGAAGGCAATACAGGTGATATTGATGTTGTTGAAACTCCATTTGGGTTTCATATTATTAAGATAGATGGACAAAAGAACAAGCAAACAGCTTTAAAGTTAGCTACTTTAAGTAGACAAATTATAGCTTCTGAGGCTACGGAAAGTGCTGTTTTTCAAAAATCAGAACAATTTGCTTTAGCAACATCTAAAGATAAAAAGTTCTTTGATGTAGCAAAAGAAAATAATTATGTTGCAAGACCTGCTATTGGTTTAAAAGTTTTAGATGAAAATGTACCTGGTTTAGGTAACCAAAGACAAATTATTTCTTGGGCTTTTAGTAATGATACTAAACCTGGAGATTTTAAACGTTTTGATTTAGAAGGTAGTCACGTTGTTGCTTTTGTAACGGCTAAAACAGAAAAAGGATTAATGTCTGCTGCTAAAGCTACAAATAGTGTTAAACCTATTTTGATAAACCAAAAGAAAGCAAAATTAATTGGAGATAAATTTAACGGAAGTACTTTAGCTGATATTGCTAAGGATAACAATACAGACGTTAGAAATGCAAGCGGTATTAATTTAAAAAGTCCTACATTATCTGGTGCTGGTTCAGAACCTAAAGTTGTAGGTGCTATGTATAATGCAGAAATTAATAAAGTGTATAAAAACATAGAAGGTAATAGAGGTGTGTATGCTTTTGCAGTAACAAACAAAGAGTTACCAACTGCTTTACCAAACTATGAAACTACAAGAAAAAGTATTGCAGAGTCTATAAAAACTAAAACTTTTGCAATTTATGAGGCTATTAAAAATGCTTCTGATGTAGAAGATTACAGATCAAACTTATACACTAGTAACTAGTATAAGTTTAATTTAATAATAAAAAATCCGTTCAAGTCTTTTGAACGGATTTTTTATGCTCTATATTTAGCTAATTAGATACTGTAAAAGAGTATTTAGATAGTCCTCCTTTTATTTAACTAATAGAAAGGGCAACTAAGTTTAGCTTTGATTGAAGCATTTGTTTAAGCTCTTTATTATTCTTTTTCTGAATAATAAAAGCGAGTGCCTTTCAACTACTCTCAATATAAACTCCAAGTAGGAAATAGCTTCAAAATAAAAACCTTCTCGATTGCTCAAAAAGGTTTTGTAAAAAGTATTATTTAAAAGTATAAATGTTATTTCTAACCATTCATAGAGATTAAAAACTCATCATTATTTTTAGAGAATTTAATTTTATCATTGATAAATTCCATTGCTTCAATAGGGTTCATATCTGCAAGATATTTACGTAAAACCCACATTCTTTGCACAGTTTTAGCGTCTAATAATAAATCGTCTCGTCTTGTAGAAGATTTAATTAAATCGATAGCAGGATAAATACGTCTATTAGAAATATTTCTATCTAATTGAAGTTCCATGTTACCTGTTCCTTTAAATTCTTCGAAAATTACTTCGTCCATTTTAGAACCAGTTTCTGTAAGTGCCGTTGCAATAATAGTTAAAGAACCTCCATTTTCTATGTTTCTAGCTGCACCAAAGAAACGTTTTGGTTTGTGTAAAGCATTTGCATCGATACCACCAGAAAGTATTTTACCAGATGCTGGTGCAACGGTGTTGTAAGCTCTTGCCAAACGTGTAATAGAATCTAAAAGAATAACAACATCATGCCCACATTCTACCAAGCGTTTTGCTTTTTCTAAAACAATATTGGCCACTTTTACGTGTTTGTCTGCAGGTTCATCAAAAGTAGATGCAACAACTTCTCCACGTACATTACGTTTCATGTCTGTAACCTCTTCCGGACGCTCATCTATCAATAAAACAATTTGATAAACTTCTGGGTGATTTGCTGCAATTGCATTTGCCACATCCTTTAATAACATGGTTTTACCCGTTTTAGGTTGTGCTACAATCATACCTCTTTGTCCTTTTCCTAAAGGAGAAAATAAATCGATAATTCTTGTTGATAAAGAACTTCCTTTTTCTGCTAAATTGAATTTTTCTTGAGGAAATAACGGAGTTAAGTGTTCAAAAGAAACTCTGTCTCTAACTAAGTTAGGGTTTAAACCGTTTATTTTGGACACTCTAATTAATGGAAAATATTTTTCACCTTCTTTTGGTGGGCGTACATTACCTCTAACAGTATCTCCTGTTTTTAATCCAAATAATTTAATTTGAGATTGAGAAACATAAATATCATCTGGAGATGATAGGTAGTTGTAGTCAGAAGAACGTAAGAAACCATAACCATCTGGCATCATTTCTAAGACACCTTCACTTTCAATAATTCCATCAAATTCAAAATCTGGATCTTTATAACGATTTGTAGATTTATTACCGTTACTTCTATTAGAGTTGTTTTTGTCTCTAGTTTGGTTAGGGTTTTTCTTTGGTAGATTTGTTTTTGGCTGAGGCTTATTTGGTTGTGTTTTATTTTGAGTATTTGCAGGTTTTTGCTCCTGTTTATCTACTTTTTTAACAACTCTTTCTTTATTAACCTTTGGTTTCGTTTCTGTCTCTGCTTCAACTTCTTTTAGTACAACTTCTTTCTTAACCGGTTTTCTAGGGTTAGGTTTACGTTGTACTGGTTTTTCTTGTTTTACCTTTTCTTCTGGTATTTCTAAAGTAGTTTGTTCTGCTTCAGTTTCGTTCGTTGCTGTTACAGAATCAGTGACCTTAGAAACTCTTTTTCTTTTAGGTTTCTCTGTTTTTGGTTTTACTTCAGTAACAGGAGAAGATGAAGTATCTACAGGGTTTGCTGCTTGTGTGTCTAATATTTGATACACTAAATCTAGTTTTTTAAGTTGACTCGTCTTAGATAGACCAATAGATTTTGCAATTACCTGTAAATCAGCAAGTGTTTTTGCTTTTAGTTCTGAGATTTCGAACATTCGTTATATGTTAAGTTAAATTGTAAACCTTATTTTAGATAAGATTAATTATAATTTTTTTAGAGTTTATATATTGTATATAGTACTACACAATATTTAATAGGTGGTTCTTAATATTACAAATATATACAAAATTTTTAAGTTTTAGGTTTTCTTTTTAAAAAATAAAGTTCTACTTTTGTAGTCTTATTTTTTAATATGATTCAAAGAATACAGAGTATATACTTATTATTAGCAACCGCAGTTTCTGGTGGGTTAATATTTGTATTTGATATTTGGAGTAGTATTAAAGAAGAAATTTTTGCTTTGGACTTATTTTCTAGAGATTCTATGCTTTTAAAAGTAATTCCTTTGTTATATTTGCTTTCCGCAATTGTATCTTTTGCAACTATTTTTTTGTTTAAAAATAGAAAGCTACAATTTGTAGTAGGGCGTTTAGTAATTTTGATCAATCTTTTTTTATTAGGATTATTGATTTATGTATCTCTAACTTTACCTGGAGAAGTTTCGATTTCGGAGAAAGGTATTGGGATGTTCTTACCAATTTTAGTTATTTTGCTTATTGTTTTGGCAAATAAAGCTATTAAAAAGGATGAAGATCTTGTGAAATCTGTAGATAGATTGCGATAAACCTTACATATTAGTATATTTAGTGCGAAAAAAAACCGAGAATTTATTTCTCGGTTTTTTGTTTTCTACATCTTTCTAAAATATAAATCTAATTTGAATGTTTAATTTGTATTTTTATTAACTTAAATAATAGAATCTTACGTAATTTAACTCCTTGTTAATCAATTAAATAAAAATTATGTCTCACTGTTTTCAGTGAGAGGCCTCACCGAAAACAGTGAGATGTAAATTTCACTGAAAATGGGTATTGTAGGTTTTTAAACTGTACTCTAAATTTGTAATATAATAATGAAAGAAAAAATATACGTTCACGTAGCAGATGATCACAAAATTTTAATTGAAGGTATCATCGCTGTAATAAATACTGATAAAGAGATTGAAATTAAAGGATATTCTTTAACAGGGCAAGAGGTAATTGATTGGTTTGATGATAAAGAAAACTCGGCAGATGTTTTAATATTAGATATTACAATGCCTGTTTTAGATGGGTTTGAGGTGTTAAAACACTTTAGAAAAAGAAAAATAGACCAAAAAGTTATTGTTTTATCTAGTTATGATGATCTTAAAATTGTTCAAGAAGTTTTGTCCCTTGGCTGTAATGGCTATATCTCTAAAAATAATGCTGGAGAACATATTGTAAATGCTATAAAAGCGGTTGCAAACGGCGAGCAATATTTTAGTGATGATATTCAGAAAATGTTATTAAAATCTTTATCCGGTCAAATGGTTCCTAAAGGAGACATGCCAGACAAATACTTGTTAGAAAGTTTAACGGAAAGAGAATTAGATGTTTTAAAATTAATTACAAAAGAGTATAGTACTATTGAGATGGCAGATTTAATGCATCTTAGTAGAAATACTATAGAAACATATAGAAAAAGTTTGTTAAAAAAATTAAAAGTAAAAAATGCAGTAGGCTTGGCAATGTATGCAGTAAAAAACAATATAGTATAGTTCTTATACCCCTAAAAAAGTAACGATTAAACTTTGATTTATTTATAAATCGATCCCCTAAAAAGTTTAATAGTTAGCCCTAAGAACACTAATTGTTGCATGCATTCTAGCTTACTATAAATATGAATAGTTAACCCTAATTAAATATAAAATTAATTACAACTCTCTCCCTTATGAAAAAAATTAACTTATTTGCAGCATTAGTTTCGTTAACATTTGTTTTAACTTCTTGCTCATTCAATGAAACAGTATTGCCAGAAGAACAATCTACCGATTTGTTAAAAACGCATACAATTAAAAGAGATATTAACGGAGCATATTCTTTAGATTATAGCTTAAATGGAAATGTAGAAACAGAAAACGTTGTTGATGAGGCTACTAATACAAATTATATCTATTTATACACATCAGAAAATAGTCTTAGTAATAAGGTTACTCAAGATTTTACTATTGATGGAAACCAACTTAAAATTGGTTTTGTAGATACTAATTCTAGTAAGAACCCACAAATTACTATTAAAGATCAAGATGCTACATTTGCTAGAACAGAAAATGAAGATATGTTATCTGAGTACAGTATTTCTGGAAACGAAGACGGAACTTATACTTTAAACTTTAGTGTAAGAAGTACAGTGAAAGTAGATTTTGTTTTTAATGAAGAATTAAAAATATATGAAGTTCATTTAGAAGAAGGAAAGTCTGAACAATCAGTTTTTTCTAAAACCTTTGAAAAAATAGAAGGTGAAACTCTAAAAATTGATTTCGTAAAATATGTTATTGATAATAATACTTCTGCTAGATCTAATAGTGAAGATGAAAAAGAATATAAGTACGTAAAAGAAAGAAGACCAGAAGTAATTATAATATAATAAGTATTGAATTTTAAAGATAAAATATTTTTGTTTTTGTTTTTGGTGATTGTTTTTAAAACATTACCAAATAGAAAAGAAGCTGTATCTAATACAGCTTCTTTTTATATGCAATTAAATGATAGTACCTTAATTGAAAAATTACAGGATATTAATAAAGTTTATGAAGAAAAAAAATTTGACTTAGCTTTAAAAGAGGCATTTGTTTTATTAGATAGCTCTAGAAATAATAATAGAGAAATTTTTTATAAAACAAATTATCTAATAGGTAGCATTTTCTATGAAACTCTAAGTTTTAAAGATGGGATTAAATATTTTAGGGCTAATGTGAATGGTTTGTTAAAAGATTCGTTATTATTAGATACTAATAAGTTTAATTTTGATTCAAATCAACTATTACTTCAAAACTACCTACGCTTAGGCAGTTCTTATCACAAACTTAAAGAAAGAGAATTTTTACAAAAGTATAGAGATAGTACTTTATATTACTACAATAAAGTAATAGATTTTAATGATTTAGATAATAGTTCTTTAGAGGCTAAAGCTAAAACTTATAGTAACTTATCTGCTTTTTATATAAATGATTCTTTGTATGATTTGGCAGAAAAATATGTAAATTTATCAATAAGTATTCATAAATCTAATAACGATAAACTTAATCAAGCTGCAGGTTTAGGTAACTTAGCGAGTATTTACCTAATTAAAGAAGACTTTAACCTGGCAAAAAAAATATATTTAGAAGGTTTAGACTTAATTAAGAATGATAATAGTGCAAAAGCGATAAGGTTTAAAGCAAGTTTATATGCTAATTTATCTTGGGCTATGTACAAGTTAAAAGATTACAAAGCGTATGAGTTTCAAGAAATATCTTATGATATAAAAGATGAGTTAAGGGATACTGAAATTAGAGGAATTGTAAAAACAATTAATGCTGAATATGATGTTGATACTGCTAAAAAATTAGTTTTAAAAGAAGAGGAAAATAAACGCCTAAAAAATCAAAGAACATTTGGGTCACTTGGTATAGGTGGCTTAATTATAATTATAACATTATTATATGCCTTAAACTTTTATAAACTTCGCCAAAAAAATTTAAGCTTACAGTTATCGCAAACCCAATTGGTACAACTTCAAAATTTAGAAAAAATAAAATCAGATTCTCAAGTAAGAATTTTAAATGCGACAATAGATGGTAAAGAGTCAGAGAGAAAACAAATTGCAGAAACATTACACGATAGTGTAAGTGCGCTTTTATCATCTGCAAACCTTCATTTACAAGCTACAAGAGGTCTTTTTAAAGGAGAAACCCCTGTAGAAATAGACAAGACGCAAAAGATTATTAAGGAAGCATCTCAAACTATAAGAGATTTATCTCATACTTTGGTTTCGTCTGTATTGTTAAAATTTGGTTTAAAATATGCCATAAAAGATATGGCGGATAAATACTCTAATTCTCAAATTAAGATTGATACCAGAATAGGTGAAACAAGGAGGTACGAACAAAATTTTGAAATAAAAGCATATAATATTATTCAAGAATTTATTAATAATATTTTAAAACATAGTAAGGCGGAAACGGCAATGATTAAGTTAGATGAAGCAGATGGAAAGTTATATTTAAGAATTTCTGATGACGGTATTGGGTTTGATAAAAAGAAGGTAATAAGTAAAGAAGGACTCGGTTTAAATCAGATTGATGCAAGAATACAAATGATGCAAGGAGAATTTAATATAGATACTTCACTTAAAAATGGTACTGTTGTTAAAGTTGTTTTGCCAATTTTAGAAAAAATAAAAACTAACCTCGCTTAGCCAATTCTATAATTTCCATATCTTTTACTTCTCCATTTTCTAGAGTAAAACGCAACATGGTCCTTACTTTATGAAAACCATGATTTCCTGCTGCACCAGGGTTTAGGTGTAATAAATTTAATTTTTTATCATATTGTACTTTTAAAATATGAGAATGCCCCGAGATAAAAATTTTTGGAGGATTCACTTTTATTTCTTCACGAATTCTTAGATCATATCTATTGGGGTAACCACCAATATGTGTAATCCAAACAGTTACATTTTCAACTTCAAATTTTGTGTCTAATGGAAATTCAGATCTAGCATCAGCTCCATCAATATTTCCAAAAACAGCACGTAAAGGTTTCAATTTTTTTATAGTATCGGTAACTTCTAAATTTCCAATATCTCCTGCATGCCAAACTTCATCTGCCTGTTTTACAAATTTTAATATTTGAGCATCAATAAAGCTATGAGTATCAGATAATAATAAGATTTTCTTCATAAAAAGAAATAGTTAGAAAAGTTTAACGTCTCTATTAGCTTCAAATGTAATCATAACAAAATAAATTCCGTAATTTTGATGACTACAAAAACAGACTTTCTTGAGGTATTTTATAGAACTTTCTTATAACGGAAAAAATTATCATGGTTGGCAAATTCAACCAGATGTAATTTCTGTACAAGAAAAATTAAACAAAGCGGTTAGTACTATATTTCAAGAAAAAATTGAAGTTGTAGGAGCAGGTAGAACAGATACCGGAGTGCATGCTTCGCAAATGTTTGCTCATTTTGATATAGAAAAAACATTAAAAGGAGATATTCCGCACAAGTTAAACTCATTACTTCCTATGGATATTGTGGTTTATAATGTGTTTGCCGTTGATCATGAAAAACATGCACGTTTTGGAGCACTAAGCAGAAGTTATGAATATAAAATATGGATGGGTAGAAACCCTTTTTTATTAGATTTTTCGTGGCAAATACATTCACAAGAATTAAATATAGATTTAATGAATGAGGCTGCAAAATTATTGTTAGAATATACAGATTTTCAGACTTTTTCTAAAGTGAAGACAGATGTGTATACCTATAATTGTAATGTTACAGAAGCTGTTTGGAAACAAAATGGAAAGGAGTTGGTGTTTTATATAACAGCAAATCGGTTTTTAAGAAATATGGTAAGAGCCATTGTAGGTACTTTAGTTGATGTTGGTTTAGAAAAAATATCAAAAGAAGATTTTAGAAAAATTATTGAAAGTAAAAATAGAAGCAACGCAGGGTTATCAGTTCCTGCAAAAGGATTGTTTTTAACAAATATAAAATATTAAGTTTTGGCAGGTAAAACAGGAAATGCATTTGATTTACAAATCTTTTTAAGATTAATGTCTTTTGCAAAACGTTATAAGTTAAATTTTTTTATTGCTGTTTTTTCTACTGTATTATTATCGCTTGTAGCGCTATTAAATCCTTATTTAATAAAAGAAACGGTAGATAAATACATTACAGAAAAAGACGCACAAGGGCTAGTAAATAATATAATTTTAATGCTTGTAGTTGTACTTGTAGAAGTGTTGCTACGTTTTACATTTATTTATTTTGCAAATTGGGTTGGTCAGCATATAATTAGAGATATTAGAGCAAAAACATTTAGGCACATTTTACAGTTTAAAATGTCTTATTTCGATAAAAATTCTGTTGGTAAATTAGTTACTAGAGTGGTTTCAGATATAGAAACTATTGCAGCCTTTTTTAGTAGTGGTGTTTTTACAATAGTAAGTGATATTTTACAAATGTTTGCTGTAGCTGTTTTAATGTTTTATTTTAATTGGAAACTAGCCTTAATAGCGCTAGCCGTTTTGCCTATTTTAATTTATGCTACGAGAATTTTTCAGAAAGCCATAAAAGCTACCTTTCAAGAGGTAAGAAATCAAGTTGCAAATCTAAACGGATTTGTACAAGAGCGAGTTACCGGAATGAAGATTGTGCAGCTTTTTAATAGAGAAAAAATAGAATATAAGAATTTTAATGATATTAATAATAAACACAAAGAAGCGTACGTAAAAACCATTTGGTACTTTTCTATTTTCTTTCCTATTGCAGAAATTTTATCATCTATTGGTATTGGTTTAATTGTTTGGTTTGGAAGTAAACAAATTATTGGAGGTGCTGTTCCTGGTCCTGGTACGGTGATGGCTTTTGTGCAAATGGCACAAATGTTATTTAGACCTTTACGCCAAATTGCAGATAAATTTAACCAGTTACAGATGGGAATTGTTTCTGGAGAACGTGTTTTTAAGGTTTTAGATACCCACAGTAGTATTGTTAAGAACGGAACTATTACAGCTAGAAATTTAAAAGGAGATATCAATTTAAAAGATGTTAGATTTAGCTATATTGAAGGAGAAGAAGTTTTAAAAGGAATTTCTTTGGATGTAAAAAGAGGACAAACGGTAGCTATTGTTGGCGCAACAGGTGCAGGGAAATCTACCATAATCAACTTAATAAACCGTTTTTATGAAATAGATAGTGGTACTATTTGTGTTGATGATGTTTCTATAGATCAATACACTTTAGATAGTTTAAGAAGCCAAGTTGCTATAGTTTTACAAGATGTCTTTTTGTTTTCAGATTCAATTTTTAATAATATTACATTAAAAGATAAAAATATCACTTTAGAAGAAGTGGAGAAAGCAGCAAAACAAATTGGAATTCATGACTTTATTATGACACTTCCAGGAGGTTATCAATACAATGTAAAAGAGCGTGGTGCTATGTTATCTTCTGGACAGAGACAATTAATTGCTTTTTTAAGGGCTTATGTAAGCAAGCCAAGTATTTTAATTTTAGATGAAGCTACTTCTTCTGTAGATTCTTATGCAGAACAAATGATTCAATATGCAACTGAAACCATTACAAAAGGTAGAACCTCAATTGTAATTGCACATCGATTAGCAACCATAAAACAAGCAGATAAAATTATTGTTATGGATAAGGGTTTAATTGTGGAAGAAGGAACTCATAATGAGTTGTTAGAGAGAGAGAAAGGGTATTATAAAAACCTGTACGACAAGCAATTTAGCATACAAAATGCTTCTTAAAATCATTTTTTTTGATTTACATTTGTAATACTAATAATACAAATCAAAAAAAAATGAAAAAAATCGTTGTATCAATTTTCGTAATAGGAGCATTAGTATTCTCTTCTTGTAAATCTGAAAAGAAAGATGTAAAAGAAGTAGTTGTAGAAACCGAAACGGTTGCTAATGAAGAGTTAGAGTTAATTGAGGAGGAAGAAATTGAACAAGAAGTTAGTAAAGAGTTAACTTCTGCAGTAGAAGGAGTTACAATTCCTAGTTTTTCTAATGAAGCTGTAACACAGAATCTATTAGGTTATGCGCAATATGCTAAAAATTATATAGAAGCTAAGGGTGATTTTGTGAAAATTAGAGGTATGGCTTCTAAGGGAGCTTCTTTACTAAAAGAAGGAAAAGAATTAACTTCTGGGTTAGATAAAAGTGAAGTAGAAAAATACAAAAGTGTTTTAGCAGCTATTCAATCTAAGATGGCAGCAGCTAACTAGAAAATAATCATTATAAATGAAAAAAGGTTCTCAATTTTGAGAACCTTTTTTTATGTTTTTTTTTATGTTTAATAAGCTTACATTAAATCTTTTTTCAGCTTTTCATCCAGTTCAGTAAAATCAGCATACAACTCAAATCCACCATCTTTTATGTAAGAAATTTCTCCGGTTTCTTCTGAGACTAATAAGCAAACGGCATCTGTTTTTTCTGAAACTCCTATTGCTGCTCTATGTCTTAATCCAAATCTAGACGGGATTTTAGTACTGTCAGAAACGGGTAAAATAACTCTTGTTGCCACAATATAATTGTCTCTAATAATTAAAGCTCCATCATGTAAAGGACTATTTTTATAGAATACACTTTCTAAAATAGCCACATTTACCAAAGCATTCATGCTATCTCCTGTGTTTATTAAAAAATCTAAAGCATTGGTACGTTCAATAACAATTAGAGCACCGGTTTTAGTTTTAGCCATGTTTTTGCATGCATCTAAAATTGTTTCTGTATCAATCTCTGTACCTATTTCTGTATGTAAAAATTTCAGTTGTTTTAAAAAACTTCGTTTATTGGTAAAGTTTGTGGTACCAATCATTAATAAGAATTTTCGTATTTCTTGCTGAAAAACAATGATCAATGCAATAACTCCACCGGAAAGTAAATAACCTAAAATACCACTCAGCATTTCCATTTTTAAGGCTTGTGTAATTTTCCAAATTAAGAAAATAAACGCAATTCCAATTACAATATTAATAGCAACTGTACCTTTTAATAGCTTGTAAATGTAATAGAGTAGTGTGGCAACTAATACAATGTCTAAAGCATCTAATAAAGAAAATTCAATAAAATCGAACATGAAAATTGACTGATTTTAGGCTAAATTACTAATAAATTTGTTGCCAGCAATATCAATTATTAAATTCTGCACCAGAGAATAAGATTTGATGTTTTTTATGATTAACTTAATTTTACTATTATGAGTTTTCTCAATCGCTGAAAAAGCTTATTTCGGAATGACAAGCTAATTTAATTTAGGCTATTAGTACGCAAACAGGTTTAGCCCTGATTGAAACGGTATCCTTTTTTACTGTTAGTTCGAGTGGTTTTTCTGACGAAGGAAGAAAAATTGTATCGAGAACTAGCCGTAAAAAAGATATAGTGGAAAGCAGGAAATAGCTTCTAAAAAAAAGATTCTTAATAATTATAAGATTGCTTCGTACCTCGCAATGACGATTATTTAACCTGATTTACAATTTTTACAGCTTCTACAGCTTCTTTAACATCGTGAACACGTAAAATATTCGCGCCATTTAAAAGGGCAATAGTATTTGCAGAAGTAGTTGCATTTAAAGCTTCTTGGGCAGAAATATCCAACGTTTTATACAACATAGATTTACGCGAAATTCCGGCTAAAATGGGTGCGTTTAAACTTTTAAAAAGTGATAAATTTTTAAGAATTTCAAAATTATGAACATTTGTTTTTCCAAAACCGAAACCAACATCTATAATAATATCGTTTAATTTAAGTTGATGTAATTTGTGAATTTGTTCTGCAAAAAAGGAAATAATTTCTTGCGTTACATTATTATAAATAGGATTTTTCTGCATGTTTTGCGGCGTACCTAACATATGCATTAAAATATAAGGAACTTGCAGATTGGCAACGGTTGCAAACATATTAGTATCCATTTTTCCGCCAGAAATATCGTTTACAATTGCTGCACCCGCATTTATGGTTTCTTGGGCAACTTTACTTCTAAAAGTATCTACAGAAATAATAATTTCAGGAAAATTCTGAACTAATAAATTAATTACCGGAACAATTCTTTGCAGTTCTTCTTCTTCAGAAATATGTTTAGCGCCTGGTCTAGAAGAATAGGCACCAACATCTATAAAAGTGGCACCATCTAAAAGCATTTTTTCTGTTTGAGAAAGAATATCGGTTTCGTTTTTATATTTACCGCCGTCAAAGAAAGAATCTGGTGTAATATTTAAAATCCCCATCACTTTTGGTGATGTTAAATCGACTAAAGTACCTTTGCAATTTATGGTCATTTAACTAACTACTTTATTAATTACGTGTGTGATTTTTGGTGCTTTGTAAGCGTTCATTTTTTGCATTAAATCTTCTACAGAAGTGCCAACGATTAACATATCTCTATTGGTCTGTTTTAAGAAACCTTCTGCTATCATTTTGTCTAATTGTACTAAAACAGCATCGAAAAATCCATTAATATTTAAAAGTCCGACTGGTTTTTGTTCAATATATAATTGGCCTAAAGTAAGCGCTTCAAACAATTCATCTAAAGTACCAAAACCTCCAGGAAGTGTAATATAGCCGTCTACTAATTGGCTCATTATTACCTTACGTTCGCTCATGGTTTTGCAAACAATCATTTCTTCTACACCAGCATGTACAACTTCTTCCTTTTCTAATAATTGGGGTATTACTCCAATAACTTCGCCATTATGAGCAAGAATTGTATCGGCAATTGCGCCCATCATTCCTATTTTTCCGCCACCATAGACCAAACCAATTTTGTTCTTTGCAAAATGATTTCCTAACTCTATTGCAGCTTCTTTATAAATAGGATTAAAACCTAGACTTGCACCACAAAAAACAACAACTTTTTTCAACTTTATGAGTTTTAAAATTCTTTTGTAAAATTAATGAAATGCCTATAGGATTTAGTATTTTTGAGCAAATACTTTTTAACAAGAGAAAATGCAAGATACATCTAAACAATACGATGCTGTAATTGAAGAATGCAGAAGTTTATTTATAAAAAAAATGAGTGATTATGGTTCTGCGTGGCGAATTTTACGTTTACCATCTTTAACCGATCAGATTTTTATTAAGGCACAAAGAATTCGTCAATTACAAGAAAACGAGGTTAGAAAAGTTGATGAAGGAGAAAAATCTGAGTTTATTGGAATCATCAATTATTCTATAATGGCGTTAATTCAGTTAGAAAATGGTGTTGTTGCAAACCCAGATTTGAATACGGAAGAAGCAACTGTTTTGTATGATAAACATGCTAAAATTACCAAAGAATTAATGATGAATAAAAATCATGATTATGGTGAAGCTTGGAGAGATATGCGTGTTTCTAGCTTAACAGATTTGATTTTACAGAAATTATTACGCGTGAAACAAATTGAAGATAATAAAGGGAAAACCTTAGTTTCTGAAGGAATTGATGCGAACTATCAAGACATGATTAATTACGCAATTTTTGCAATGATTCATTTGGGGTAAAAATAGTTGCAAAGTTTCAAAGCTTAAAAGTAACAGAGTCTTAGTCATTGCGAGTAACGAAGCAATCTGTATTTAAGAATAGGAATAAAAAAAATAGTTTTTAAAGAAAAGTTTAAATTAGAATAAATGAAAATATTAGTACAATTATCAAGAATATTAGTCGGAGCCTTATTTATTTTTTCTGGCTTTGTGAAATTGGTAGACCCAATTGGTTCTCAATATAAGTTTCAAGAATATTTTTCTGCGGATGTTTTAAACATGGAATTTTTAATTCCGTTTGCATTACCGTTTGCAGTTTTACTTATTGTTGCAGAAATATTATTAGGAGTGATGATTTTAATAGGTTACAAACCAAAGTTTACGGTTTTTAGTTTGTTTCTATTAACTCTTATCTTCTTGTTTTTAACTTGGTACTCTGCTTACTATAATAAAGTTACCGATTGTGGTTGTTTTGGAGATGCTGTGAAATTATCTACTTGGGGAACTTTCTATAAAAACGTTATTTTAATTGCATTGATAATTATTTTATTGGTAAAAGTAAAACTGATTCAACCTATTTTTGGAGGTAAAATACCAAAGATGATTACGTTTTTATCGTTAGGTGTTTTCTTGTTTATTGTACAACATGTATTAACACATTTACCAATCATCGATTTTAGAGCATACGCAATTGGTAAGAGTATTCCAGAAGGAATGGTTTTTCCTAAAGATGGTAGCATACCGCCAGTGCATGATTTTATGTTAGAAGATGAACAAGCAGATTTAGCACCAGAATTATTAAAGAAGGAAAAAGTAATGTTGGTAATTGTCTATAATTTAGATAAAGCTGATGAAAATGGTTTTCCGGCAATTAAAGATATTGCTACAAAAGCGAAAGCAAAAGGATATACAGTTTATGGAGTTTCGGCTTCTTTTTCTGATGATTTAATTCTTGCAAAAGAAAAGTATGACTTGCCTTTCGACTTTTTATTCTGTGACGAAACAACACTAAAAACCATTATTAGAGGAAATCCTGGAGTTGTTATTTTAGATAAAGGAACTGTTGTAGAAAAGAAAAATTGGGTAGATGTTGATGAGATAGAATTGTAATCTATTTTACAAATAACTATCAATATTTAGAATGTTTAAAGGTTAATGTCGAGGTGATTAAAGTGTTAGAAACAAATCAGAACCTGATAAAACATAGTTTTTTATAAGCGTAAAAATTATTTTGACTACCACATAGACACATAGAAAATATATTACTATGTGACTATGTGGTATATTTTATACCGTTGACTTTAATTCTTCTAAGTAAATTATTTTCTACTTCTATTATTTTCAATTTCAGTAAGTGTTAATCCTTTTTCAATTTTAGAAAATAAGTGTTTTGGACTTCCAATAACTTGAGCAGTATAAATCCCCGTATGCCCAGAAAATAAATAAGAAGTTATACAAGCCAAGGCAATAAAAACACCAGATTCAACACCAAATAATTCAATTCCCATAATAGTACAGGCAATTGGCGTATTTGTAGCTCCTGCAAAAACAGCAACAAATCCCATACCTGCTAATAACCCCATTGGCAAAGGAATAAACCATACTAAAGCATTCCCTAAAGTTGCACCAATGTAAAATAAAGGTGTTACTTCCCCTCCTTTAAATCCAGCTCCCAAAGTAAAAGAAGTGAATAGAATTTTTAAGATAAAATCATAAGAATTTAAATCGATATTAAAAGCATCTACAATTGTTGGTACACCAAGTCCTATATATTTTGTAGTTCCCATAAGATATACAATTACGGCTATAACGATACCACCAATTACCGGACGAAGTGGTGCATATTTAACTTGTTTTTTAAAAAATACTCCCCAAAAGTGCGTAGATTTAGAAAATAGCATACTTGCCAATCCAAAAATAATACCTGCTAACAAAGCCCATAAAATACTCGCAGGCGTTAATGCAGTAATGGTAGAAATAGTGTAATGTGTGTGATGAGAAATTTGCCAAACATTGCAAAAATAGGTTGCAAAAACAGCGGCAAGAAAACTCGGTATTATTGCATCAAACTTTATACGACCGATTACCATTACTTCAAGTGCAAAAATAGCACCAGCTAAAGGCGTTCCAAAAACAGAAGCAAAACCTGCGCTAATACCAGCAATCAATATAATTTTTCGATCTAAATTATTTAATTTAAAAATTTTTGTAAACTGATCTGCAATAGCGCCACCAACTTGTACGGCAGTTCCCTCACGTCCTGCAGATCCTCCAAACAAATGCGTAAGAATAGTACCTAAAAAGACCAAAGGAGCCATTTTAAAAGGAATTACTTTTTTAGGGTTGTGGAACTCTTCTAGTAATAAATTGTTCCCCTTTACAACACTTTCTCCATAATAATGATACGATAAACCAATTACAAAACCTGCAATAGGTAACAACCAAATAATCCATTGGTTTGCTTCTCTATAATTTGTTGCCCATTCTAAAGTCCATAGAAAAACGGCAGAAGTACTACCTGTTAATGCGCCAATAAGTAAGCAAATAAAAGTCCATTTTAATAGAAAAACGAAAGAGAAACTTTGTTGAAATTGAAGAAAAAACTTTTTAATTTTATCCATGTGTTTTAAACCTCTGTATATAAAAGGAGTTTTAAATTCTTTCCTTTTGGCAAAAATAAACAAATAATAACTAATAAATCTTCAATTATAGATTGTTGGCAAGTAGGTTGCGTTAGGGGGTGAAGTGGAAATCCTTTTTTTGAGGTACGAATAAAAAGATTGTAGCCTTTCGACTTCGCTCAAGATAAACTCCAAACCCGACCTTTAGGTAACGCCCAAATAAAATGAATGATGAAGGATGAATTGTTGATGTTGTAATTTTAGATTATATTGTAACTTGTTTTAAAATATAAAAATAATGAACGAATTTGTTACCTATCAATCAGAAGAAAATTACGCTTTAATTACGATTAATAACGGAAAAGCAAATGCGATTTCTCATGAAGTAATAGAAGGTTTGAATGCTGGGTTAGACAAAGCAGCAACCGAAAATAAAGTAGTTGTTCTTACGGGACAAAACGGAATTTTCTCTGGAGGATTCGATTTAAAAGTGATGACAAAATCACCAGAAGCGGCAAAAGAACTGGTAACAAAAGGTTCTAAATTATCTTTGAGAATGTTGTCTTTTCCACAACCAATAATTATCGCTTGTTCTGGTCACGCTATTGCTAAAGGGGCCTTTTTATTGCTTTCTGCAGATTATAGAATTGGAGTAGAAGGCGATTTTAAAATCGGATTAAATGAAGTAATGATTGGGATGACCATGCACAATGCTGGTATTGCGATTGCAAAATCTAGATTGTCTGAGGTGTATTTAAACAGAAGTGTAAATAATTCTGAAATTTACAACCCAAAAGATGCCGTAAAAGCTGGTTTTTTAGACCTAATTGTTCCTGCAGACCATTTGTTACCAACTACAATAAAAGTAGCAGGCATGTTTGCTAAGTTGAATAAGAAAGCGCACGCAGCAACAAAATTAAAAGTAAGACAACCACATTTGCAAGATTTAGAAAATGCAATAGAATTGGATTTAAAGAGTGATATCTCTATTAATTCTTAGTAAAAGCATTCAATTTTTACACTTATTTAAAGCAAAGAAACTTTGTTAAAACTCTTTTGAGTAGTAACTTTGGCACTTTGTTAAAAAAATCAATTTATAGAACTTACGGAGATGGATATATTATTAAATGTTTTAGGAGATAAAAAGATTAATGAGAAAATAACAATCTCTGGTTCTAAAAGTGAATCGAATAGATTGTTGATTCTTCAAAATTTATTTCCAGAACTTTCTATAGAAAATTTATCAGATTCAGATGATTCTGTGCACATGCAACATGCACTTTCTACAACAGATGAAGTTGTAAATATTGGTCATGCTGGTACTGCAATGCGTTTTTTAACATCCTATTTTGCTGTAAAAGAAGGTAGAGAAGTGGTTCTTACAGGTTCTGAAAGAATGCAAAATAGACCCATTGAAATCTTGGTAAATGCTTTATCAGATTTAGGTGCAAGTATTTCTTACGAAGATAAAGTTGGGTATCCTCCAATTAGAATTAAAGGTGCTAAAATTACAACAGATAAAGTCCAAATTAACGGAAACGTAAGTAGTCAATATATTTCTTCGATGTTGCTAATTGCATCAAAATTAGAAAACGGATTAAAAATTGAATTGCTGGGTAAAATTACTTCAGTTCCTTATATAAACATGACGTTAAGTTTGTTAAATCAATTAGGAATAGAAACTAATTTTGAAGGAAATATCATTAAAGTATTGCCTAAGAAATCTGTAGAAAAGCAAACGATTGTGGTAGAATCAGACTGGTCTTCTGCAAGTTATTTTTATTCAATTGCTGCTTTGGCAGAAATAGGATCGGAAATTTCTTTATCAGCGTATAAAAAAGAAAGCTTACAAGGAGATTCTTGTTTGGCAGAAATCTATCAACATTTTGGAGTAGAAACTGTTTTCGGTGAAAATTTTATCACCTTAAAAAAAGTAAAAGAAACAAAGAAGGCAACTTTAGAAATCGACTTAAAAAATGCACCAGATATTGCACAAACAATTGCTGTAACTTGTTTTGCAGAAAATATTGCGTGTAATTTAATGGGTTTACATACTTTAAAAATTAAAGAAACAGATAGGTTAGTCGCTCTAAATGACGAATTAACAAATTTAGGTGCTACAATTTCTGTTACAGATAAAAGTTTACATTTAGATATTTCTTCGACAATAAATTCTAATATTGCTATTAAAACGTATAACGATCATAGAATGGCAATGGCATTTGCACCTTTGGCGCTAAGAGTTCCTATTAAAATTTTAAATGCTGAAGTGGTTACAAAATCGTATCAAAAGTTTTGGGATGACATGCAACAAATTGGCATTAAAATAGATAAAGTGTAAATAATTAGGCAAACACTTGACAACGCCTATCCCGATATCGTATCTTTGCAGTTGTTATAAGCAAATATATATATGAAATTATCGCATTTTGAATTTGATTTACCAGAAGAATTGTTAGCAACGTATCCTGCTGAACATAGAGATGAGTCTCGCTTAATGGTATTAAACAGGAAAGAACAAACCATAGAACATAAGGTTTTTAAAGATGTTATAGATTACTTTGAAGAAGGTGATGTTATGATGTTGAACAATACCAAAGTTTTTCCTGCTAGAATGTATGGTAATAAAGAAAAAACAGGCGCTAGAATAGAGGTGTTTTTATTAAGAGAACTAAATTCTGAAAATAGATTGTGGGATGTTTTAGTAGATCCAGCAAGAAAAATTAGAATTGGAAACAAATTATTTTTTGGAGACGATGATAGTTTAGTTGCTGAAGTTATTGACAACACAACCTCTAGAGGTAGAACTTTACGTTTTTTGTTTGATGGTTCTTATGAAGAATTTAGAGCAAAATTATTAGAATTAGGTCAAACTCCATTACCTAAGGCAATTGGTAGAGATGTAGAGCCTTTAGATGATGAGCGTTACCAAACTATTTACGCAAAGCATGAAGGAGCTGTTGCAGCACCAACTGCTGGTTTACACTTTTCTAAACATTTAATGAAACGTTTAGAAATTAAAGGAATTGAGTTTGCAGAAACTACATTACACGTTGGTTTAGGCACATTTAGCCCAGTAGAAGTAGAAGATTTATCGAAGCATAAAATGGATTCTGAGCAAATTGATATTTCAGATGCTACTGCCGATAAAATTAATAAAGCTAAAAAAGAAAAAAGAAGAGTTTGTGCTGTTGGTACTACAGTAATGAGAGCTATCGAATCTTCAGTTTCTTCTAAAGGTGAGTTAAACGGTTATACAGGTTGGACAAATAAATTTATTTTTCCTCCGCATGATTTTAGTATTGCAACTGCAATGATTACTAATTTTCACACACCAAAATCTACCTTATTAATGCAAGCAGCTGCTTTTGGTGGTTACGATTTTGTTATGGAAGCATACAAAGTAGCAATAAAAGAAGGTTATAAATTCTCTACTTACGGAGATGCTATGTTAATTATATAGTGCTGTTAGTGGGTGTTGGTAAACAAATATCTTACATAATATGAAATAATAAAAAAGGCAACGGAAACTGTTTAACCTTATTTAAAATTTCATATTATTGGTTTAGACGCATAAAAGAAAATATATCGTAAAAATTAATTTTAATAGTATTTATTATGAGTAAATTAAAAATTATAGCTACAATTATTGTAAAACCTGAGTTTAAGGAAGAAGTTTTAAGCATGTTGCAAACCGTAACTGATGCAACACGTAAAGAGGAAGGTAATATCTCATATGTATTACATGAAGATATTAATAACAGCTTAAAGGTTATCATTTTAGAAGAATGGAAATCTCAAGAAGCAATCGACTTTCATAATCAAACAGCGCATTTTTTAGTATTAAAGAATGATCTTGGAAAAAAGGCAGATAGTTTAACAATAGATATCATAAAAGAGTGTTATTAATTTTATAACTTAAAATAGTATACAAAATGAAACGTTCAATTTTAATAGTACTGTGTCTTACAGTATCTTTTTTAGCAAACGCACAATCAAATTCTAAATTATACACTTACAAGCAGTTTGGTAACAAGTATGTTATAAGTATTCTAAACCATTCTGAGATTACAAAAGCAATTACTGCGTTTGTTGAAGAACAAGATATAAAAGCAGGAACAATTACTGGTCTTGGTGCTGTAAATGAAGCAACTTTACGAATTCTTGATCCAGCGACTAAAAAGTTTGTAGATAAAACTTTTTCTGAACAAATGGAAATTACCAACATAACAGGTAATATTTCTCAACAAAATGAGAAGCACTACATACACATGCACATAACACTTGGTCGTTACGATTATTCTGCGTTAGCAGGACATTTGCTTACCGCTAAAATTAATGGAGCTGGAGAGTTTGTTATAGAAAGTTTTGATGGTACTGTTGATCGTTATTCTGATAAAGAGACTGGATTAAACTTGTATAAGTTTTAGAAACATAAAAAAGAAGACAGGTAATAAAGTATCTATAAAAATAGGCAAAGCAGTAGTACGTTTAAGGTTTTTAGCTGAGTTAAACTCTGTGCTTACCGAAAAATTTGATGCTTTTAAATCGATTAGTTTTAAGATACGAACCGTTAAGAATTTAAAAACTAAAAACTGACAGTTATTTTAATTGTCAGTTTTTCTGTTTTTTGGCGTTCCCTAAAAAGGTCGCGCTTTCCGTTATATCTTTTTTGTTAAAAAAACAAAAAAGGATGCCACTTCAATCACTAACGCAGCCAATTAGCAAAATATAGTAATAAGCTAAAATTATATGCGTATTTTTGCAACTCTATTTTTAAAAACTAGAAAACTTGACTAAAAAGAAAGACATAAGAGCCTTAACTAAAGAACAATTACGCGATTTTTTTGTAGAAAATGGCGACAAAGCCTTTAGAGGAAATCAAGTATATGAATGGCTTTGGAGTAAGTCTTTACATACCTTTGATGCAATGACAAACATCTCTAAAGAAACCAGAGAAATGTTAGAAGCAAACTTTGTTATTAACCATATCAAAGTAGATTCTATGCAAAAAAGTAAAGATGGAACTATAAAAAATGGAATTAAATTACACGATGGTTTAATTGTAGAATCTGTTTTAATTCCTACAGAAAAAAGAACAACAGCCTGTGTTTCTAGTCAGGTTGGTTGTAGTTTAGATTGTTTATTCTGTGCAACATCACGTTTAAAAAGAATGCGTAATCTAAACCCAGATGAAATTTACGATCAGGTTGTAGTAATTGATAAGCAAAGTAGATTGTATTATGACAAGAAACTAACCAACATTGTTTTTATGGGAATGGGAGAACCTCTTATGAACTATAAAAACGTAATGAAATCTATAGAGATGATTACATCTCCAGAAGGTTTAGGTATGTCGTCTAAAAGAATTACAGTTTCTACATCTGGTGTGCCAAAAATGATAAAAATGATGGCAGACGAAGAGGTGAAATTTAACTTAGCCGTTTCATTACATTCTGCAATCGATGAAATTAGAACTAAAGTAATGCCTTTTAATGCTACTTTTCCTTTAAAAGATTTAAGAGAGTCTTTAGAATATTGGTACGAAAAAACAGGAAGAGCAATTACGTATGAATATATTGTTTGGGGTGGAATTAATGATAGAAAAGAGGATATTAAGGCTTTAGTTGCGTTTTGTAAAGCGGTGCCTTGTAAAATCAATTTAATAGAATACAACCCTATTGATGATGGAGAGTTTCAACAAGCTAGTGCGTCTGCAATTAATAATTATATTTCTAATTTAGAAATGAATGATATTACTGTAAATGTAAGAAGAAGTAGAGGTAAAGATATTGATGCTGCTTGCGGTCAGTTGGCAAACAAATCTTAAGTTTTAGAAAAATATAGTGTAACATAAAAAAGAGCAAAACAAATTTTTAAAATTTGTTTTGCTCTTTTTTATGTTTTTAAGAAACAGATTTAACCTCTTCTTCTTTCTAGTAAAACAAACATCATTAAAGACAAGATAACTCTATCGTCATCATCGCTATCTAGTTCGCCTATTTTAGAAACTTCGAAGTTTTTCCCAAAGAAAGATTTTAATTTTTTAAGCTCTACAACAGTTTCACCTTTTGAGTTTTTTACCAAATAGGTTGGGTTAAAAAGATACCCAGTAAAAAAACTTAAAACAGGAATTTCTCCAAGCATAGAGTCTAAAACCTTAACCCACGGATTTTTCTCGTTAATTACATATTGTTTTTTTTGATGCTGATCTATAATTTCATAATGAGCATTCCAAAGAGATTTCCATCCTTTTCTAGCAACTTTACCAAACGCTACACCCTTTTCATCAAAAAAAGAATACGCAGTAGAGAAATCTAACCATTTATCAGCTTTAATTTGATAATTTAATTTCGCTTTTGTATCATTTTCATAAATACGAATATCTTCTTTTAATTTAAACATTTTTTGACGCACGTAAGCAATTGGCTTTCCGCTGCTATCTTTTGCGGTAAAATCATTGGCTAGTGTAGATATTTTAAATTCGAAAGTAATTGGAAAATGAATGTTTTGCATAGTAATTTAGTTTGTAAATTTTTAGCTCTAAGATAGTAGAAAATTAAAAATCAGTAACTTATTAAATGAGTTTTATCTTCTTTATAATTGTTTAATTAAAAGTTTTTGTAGATATTTTTTTACCCAGTTTATAAAGAATTTCTTGAGTTACATCTCCCGCCAAACTATAGTGTTTCCAAATACCATCTTTATCGTTATTTGCATAATTACCTTCTATAGAAGGGGTATTAGCTGCGTTATATTTTCTGTAAAGGCCATGTTTGTAATTGTTTTCATAGGTAATCTCTTCAAGTAATCTGCCTTTTTTAGAATCAAAAAACTTCCACAATCCGTTTTTATATTTCTTGAAAAAATTTCCACTTTTAATTAAAACACCATCACTATTATATATTTCTACAGTAGCATTGTCAGATTTTCCTATTCTTTTTATAATTTCTCTTTTATTTCCATTTTCAAAATAAGATTCTAAATTAATTGGATTCCCTTTTTCATAGAATCGCTTAACCAAAACCATTTCGTTTACATTGTATTTAAAATAATCTCCCTCTAATTTTCCATCTTCATAGGTTCCAGATTCTTTTAATTTTCCTGTTATATGATATCTTTTATAAGCATAACTTTTAGGGCTTTTGTAAGATTTTTCGTAGGTAACGTTTCCATCTTTATCTTTTTCAACCCAATTACCACTAGGTTCTCCTAAATTATATTCTTCTAAATAAATAGTACCTCCAGAATATTGTCTAAACCACTTGCCGTGTCTTTTGTTATTTTTAAAAAACTCAACTTTTGTTTTTTCTCCTTCTTTATTATATTGAACATATTCGCCATCAACACGTCTGTCTTTATATGTTTTTTTAGAGCGTAAAGTACCATCGTCATAAAACCTTTTTTCAGTATAATCACCTTCAGAAAGATATGTTTTTTCCCATTTTAAGATACCTTCATCATTTTTTTCAAACCAATAACCATCCTTTTTACCTTCTTTATAGTTTTGGACATATTTTAGATTTCCGTTTGTATGATATGCTTTTAAAGTATACGTTTTTGGTGCAGTGTATTTTTTTTCAAAAAGAAGGTTTTCTCCTTCAATTTTACTAAACCAAGTTCCTTTAGGAATATCATTTTGATACTCTTCTTGACTGATAATAATTTTTTCTGTATTTCTTCTGTAGTTAGATTTTTTCCAAAAGATTCCATGTTTTAAATCATTTTTATAGTTTTCTTTCTCTATTTTTTCTCCTTCATTATTATAGGTAATCCATTCTCCAGTTTTTTTACCAGCAGAGAAATTTCCTTTTTGTTCTATAGATTTATCTTCAAAATAAGTAGTGAAACCTCCCTCTTTAAGGCCATCTTTATAATTTACTTCAGAAAGTAAGTTACCATTACTATCATAATTTATGCGCATATTAAAAATAATTCCATCTGTAAATGAAATTTCAGAATAAGATCCATCATGTTCAGCAATTTTAAAAGTACCTTTTAATTTGTCTCCTTTTAAATCTTTGTAAATGGTTTCTTTTCCAAATTTTTGAATATCAACATCTCTCCAAAGCATTGTTTCTTGCGAAAAAATTACGTTTTGAAATAGAAATAAAATAATAAAATAGATAAATGCTTTTCTCATTGTTTTTTTAGTCTTAATAAATAGATAAATTTTAGTGTAAAATTATTGTTTTTTTGTTTAAAACTCTGTTTTTATTATTAATCTATTATTTTTGCTTCGAATTTATTTTTCGTAAAATGAAACCAGTAGAACTTATTAAACTTCCCATTAAAAATGAAATGGAACTCTTTGAAGAGAAGTTCAAAGATTCTATGTTGTCTAAAGTTCCGCTTTTAAACAGAATTACCTATTATATTGTTCGTAGAAAAGGAAAACAAATGCGACCAATGTTTGTTTTTTTAGTAGCAAAAATGGTTTCTGATGGTGGTTTTGATGAAAGAACATATAGAGGTGCTTCTGTTGTAGAATTGATTCATACTGCTACTTTAGTGCATGATGATGTGGTGGATGAAAGTAACCGAAGACGTGGTTTTTTCTCTGTAAATGCACTTTGGAAAAATAAAATTGCAGTTCTAGTTGGTGATTTTTTATTATCAAAAGGATTGTTGTTATCCATAGATAATGAAGATTTCGATTTGCTAAAACTAATTTCTATTGCTGTTCGTGAAATGAGCGAAGGGGAATTGCTTCAAATAGAAAAGGCAAGAAAATTAGACATTACAGAAGATATTTATTTTGATATAATTCGACAAAAAACAGCTACTTTAATTGCAGCTTGTTGTGGTATTGGTGCAGCTTCGGTTGGTGCAAATAATGACACGGTACAGCAAATGCGAAAATTTGGAGAATATATTGGTATTGCATTTCAAATTAAAGATGATTTGTTTGATTATACCGACGATAAAATTGGTAAGCCTACCGGAATTGATATTAAAGAACAGAAGATGACACTGCCTTTGATTTATACTTTAAACACCTGTTCTAAAAAAGAGAAATCTTGGTTGATCAATTCTATCAAAAAACACAATAAAGACAAAAAACGCGTAAAAGAGGTAATTGCTTTTGTAAAAGAAAATGGCGGTATAGAATATACCACCGTTAAAATGAATGACTACAAAAATAAAGCAATAGCTATTTTAGAAAATTACCCAGAATCTGAATATAAAAGTTCGCTATTAACCATGATAGATTACGTGGTAAAACGTAAAATATAGTTTAGGATACTTTTAAATATTTGCTTTTAAAGAAATTACAAAGTTTCTACCGGGAGAAACAATTCCAGAACTATAAGGTCTGTAACGTTTGTCTGCAATATTTTCTAAACCTGTAGATATTAATAAATTATCGGTAAATTTATAAGACGTTTTTAAGTTTATCGTAATGTAAGAAGGAGAATATGGATTTCCATTTGCATCAATTGCATAGATATAATCTTTTGCTATTTCACTTTCTGGTAAATCTTTATAAGCGACAGACCCACTATAATCTGCATATAATTGCGCTTTTAATTTACTCGCATTATAAGATAGTCGTGTTGTGCCAAACCAAGGAGCAGCGTGTCTAGAAGGACTTTTTTCTCCGTTGTCTAACTCTTCTTCTCCTTTTTGATAACTAATTGTTGATGAAAATCCAATGCCATTTCCTAAATCTGCTTCAAAACCAGTTTGAAATCCATACACATTAGCAACAGCTGCATTTTGTATTGCTTGTATTGTGCTTAATTCACCATCATATAGCATTTCAGTTTTACCATTTAAAGTAAAATCTCTTAGTACCATGGCGTCTTTTAAATTGGTGTAAAAACCGGTCAATTCAATTTTTAAATAATCACCAAAAGTTTTTGCAACAGAAACATCAGTATTATAAGCGTACTCTGCTTTTAAATTCGGATTTGGAACCACTACAGAACCAGGTTCTGAATCGAAAATTTTACCAATATCATCTACATTGGGCGATCTGAAAGCCGTAGAGAAGTTTGTACTTAATAACCAATCTTCTTCCGGTCTAAAAACCAAACCTAAACTACCCGTTAAGGCACCGTCATTTATATTTGCTTCTGTAAAAGGTAAAGGGTAAAAAGTAGTATCGAAAGTAGCGTTTAAGCTGTAAAAATTATAACGCAAACCAGATTGTAAAACCCATTTCTTAGAATGGTTATATTGGTTAGAAACATAAACACCTAAAGAAGACCAATTAGAATTTGGATATCTGCTAGGTCCTGCTTGAGAAATGTTGGTATCTATATCTGTGTTTATTCCAGTAGAATTTACATCATTATAAACATACTCTGTTCCGTAAAATAATTTACTTTTTGCACTTAAGCTTTTAGAAAAATCTAAGTTGGTAGAATAGGCATCTACACGTTCTGTTCTTGTTTCTCTTTCATTATCATTAAAATTTCTACTAATTCTACTTTCATCAAATTTTTGATACGTTAATCTTAAAGTAACATCATCATAAAAAGAATTGCTTCCTTTTTTGTTGATTTCAAAATTATTCATCATCCACTTTTGTGGACCGTAGCTCCATTCTCCATAACGAGGATTTCCATCTTTTGTTCTTAAATGTCTATCGTATCTAGAATAACTAGAGGTTTCTGATAAATGAAAACCATACTCAAAATTCCATTTTTCATTTGGTTTAAACCTCACTTTTTGCATCAAGTTGGTTTGTGTGTATCCAGAAGGCGTCTGAATTTTTGGGTCTTTATTGGTAATTATAATATCTTCATTGTTCTGTCTTTCTACATATACGTTTCTTAAATATTCTTCAGGTCCATCACTTCCCATTCTCAAATCTCCATAATCATTATAACTTAAACTGGTAACAAATGCCCATTTTTTATAGCCTAGATTAAAATCTGCATGATAGGTTTTTTCTTCATTCGCAGAAGAAAAACGTGTTAACGCATTTCCTGTAATTAATGTTTCATCATCTAAAGACAAACTTGGCGATAAGGTTTTAAAACTCATTACAGCACCAATAGCATCACTTCCATAAATAACAGAACCAGGACCAAAAATTATTTCGGTTTCTTCTATGGCAAAAGGATCTAAAGAAATTACATTCTGAATATTACCAGCTCTAAAAATGGCATTATTCATTCTAACTCCGTCAATAGTGTATAACAATCTGTTGGTAGCAAAACCTCTAATTAACGGACTTCCGCCTCCTTGTTGGCTTTTCTGCATAAACACTTTTCCAGAAACGGTAAGCAAGTCTGCAGCCGTTTGTGTGTTCATTAATGCTATGGCTTTTGGAGATATAACAGTAATTTTAGTAGCTAAATCAGATGTTTTTTGCTTCCATTTTGTAGCGGAAATTACAATTTCATCTATTCTTAAAATAGTAGGAGTTAGGTGTACTAGAAAGTTATTTTGTTTAAAAGCTTCGTAACTTTTAATTTTAGTTTTAAAACCAAGAAACCGAACTTCTAATGTTTCCGCATTTATAAAATCACTAATATCTGCTTGTCCTTCTCCGTTTGTAGTAACGTAATTATTGGTTAGCTTGTTAAATATGGTTACTTGCTCTAAGGTTTCTTTAGTCTCTTTGTTAAGTACTGTAAGAATTTGAGCGCTTGTAGTGTAGTTTAAGAGTAAAAGGAAAAAAATAAAAGTAATTTTTTTAATCATTTTTAGGTTTTTGATGTTGATAAATCTCTAAGCTATTTATCAACAATCATGCCTAATTAAGTTAAAATTACAATAAATTTAAGGTTTCATTAACACTATTAATTCATCTACAAAATCTCTAGAATTAGACAATCTAGGTACTTTATGTTGGCCCCCTAATTTGTTCTTTTGTTTTAGCCATTTGTAGAATAATCCTTCTTGTGCTTGGTGCACTTTTGGCGCCATTAAAGTAATATTTAAATAACGTTTAGCTTCATAATCTGAGTTGATAGATTTTAAAGCATTGTCTAAAACTTCAGAGAAATAGCCCATAGAATCAGGCTTTTTTGTGAATTCTATAACCCATTCATGTCCACCTTTTTCTTTGCCTTCCATAAAAATAGGTCCCACTGTATAATCTGCAATAGTAGCAGTTGTCTTTTCGCAGGCTAATTTTAAAGCATCCTCTACATTTTCTATATTTAACTCTTCTCCAAAAACATTTATATAATGTTTGGTGCGTCCGGTAATTTTAATTCTATACGGTTCTAAAGAGGTAAAACGAATGGTATCTCCAATTAAGTAACGCCACAAACCTCCATTTGTAGTAATAATTAGAGCGTAATCGATGTCTTTTTTAACATCAGCAAGTGTTATTGTTGTAGAGTTTTCACCTTTATAATCACTCATCGGAATAAATTCATAGAAAATTCCGTAATCTAACATTAATAACAATTCTTTTGAATTATTTCTATCTTGAATGGCAAAAAAACCTTCCGAAGCATTGTAAATTTCGTAGTACTTAAAACTATCTTTAGGTATAATTTTTTTATACTGCTCTCTATAAGGATTAAAGTTTACGCCTCCATGAAAATAGACTTCTAGGTTAGGCCAAACTTCTAAAATATTTTCTTTTCCAGAACGTTCTAAAACTCGGTTAAGTAAAACTAACATCCAACTTGGTACGCCTGCTAAACTGGTAATATCTTCATCTATGGTTTCATCTATAATAGCATCCATTTTTGTTTCCCAATCGCTCATTAAAGCAACTTCTTGACTAGGAGCAGAGCTAAAATCTGCCCAAAAAGGCATGTTTTCTATAATAATAGCAGATAAATCTCCAAAATAAGAATTGTTATCTTGGTACATATCAGAGCTTCCACCTAAGCGCAATCCTTTTCCTGTAAAAAGCTGCGTATCTTCATTGTTATTGATGTACAAACACAACATATCTTTGCCAGCTTTCATGTGGCAATATTCTAAAGCTTCATCAGAAACAGGTATAAATTTACTTTTAGCATTGGTTGTTCCACTACTTTTTGCAAACCATTTAATGTCTGTTGGCCAAAATAAATTTTGTTCTCCTTTTCTACAACGTTCAATTAAAGGCTCAAAAGTTTCATATTTCTGAATAGGAACATTTGTTGTAAAATCTTTATGATTCTTTATGCTAGAAAATTTATATTCCTTACCGAATTGAGTGTTTTTGGCAAGATTTACAAGTTTTAAAAGTAATTCATCTTGCACATCAATAGGATATTTTAAAAAGAGTTCTATTTGATGTTTCCGTTTCTTTAAAAACCAAGAAATTATAGAATTGATAATTTGAAAAGCCATAGAAATTCGTAAATTTGTACAAAGTCATTGCGAATTACGCTTTTTTTTGCGTCATGAAGCAATCTCTCTTTAAAAAAAAAACAGATTACTTCGTTCTACTCGTAATGACGAATAATTTTTTGTTAAAAATACTAAAATTTGTGCGATGATTTACCAAGGAGTTTTAAAAAAAATGATGACTGAAAAAGCAGAACAAATTCAGTATTATTTAGATATGAAAACTGATTTTATAAATATGAATCAGTTAATAAATAAAGAAATAACAATTAATTTTGTTACCTACGAATGTTTAAACTGCCATTTAGAAAAGACTATTTATAGACAAGGTTTTTGTAAATCTTGTTTTTTTGAAATACCGAGTGCTGCAGATTGGATTATGAAACCAGAATTAAGCAAAGCACATTTAGGTATAGAAGATAGAGATTTGGCGTATGAGCAAGCAGTGCAACTAAAACCACATATTGTGTATTTGGCAAACTCGAGCAATGTAAAAGTGGGCGTTACCAGAAAACAACAAGTACCAACACGTTGGATAGATCAAGGAGCGCATGAAGCTATTGAAATTTTGGAAGCTCCAAATAGATATTTAGCAGGTATTACCGAGGTTGCTTTAAAAGACCATGTAGCAGATAAAACCAATTGGCGCAAAATGCTAAAAAATGATATTGAAGATGTAGATTTGGTAGCTTGGCGAGAAAAATTAAAAGAATTTATTCCAGAAGAAGCAAAAGAATACTTTATCGAAAATAATACGGAAACACATATTAATTTTCCTGTAGTTAAATATCCAGAAAAGCCTAAAAGTTTAAACTTGATTAAAACACCAACTTATAAAGGTAAATTAGTCGGAATAAAAGGACAATATTTAATTTTTGATGACGAAACTGTTTTTAATGTAAGAAGTAACGAAGGTTTGGTGGTTTCTATTGAGGTGTAACTTCAATTTTTTCTAAGAAGTTATATGTAATACAATTTTATAATACTAAAAATACAATTTAAATTTATAAATTATGGCAATTATAAAAGCAGTAAGAGGAAATCATCCGCAAATACCAAAAGATTGTTACGTAGCAGAAAATGCGACAATTGTTGGCGAAGTTTCTCTAGGAAAAGAATGCAGTATTTGGTTTAACGCAGTGCTAAGAGGAGATGTACATTACATTAAAATTGGTGATAAAGTCAACATTCAAGATGGCGCGGTTATCCATGCAACGTATCAAAAATCACCTACAACCATTGGCAATAATGTATCCATTGGCCACAATGCAATTGTACATGGTTGCACTATTCACGACAATGTTTTGGTAGGTATGGGTTCTATTATTATGGATGATTGTGTTATAGAATCTAACTCCATAATTGCAGCAGGAGCAGTAGTTACTAAGAATACAAGAGTAGAAAGTGGAAGTATTTATGCAGGAGTACCAGCTAAAAAAGTAAAAGATATTTCGCAAGAATTAATTTCTGGAGAGATTGATAGAATTGCCAATAATTATTTAAAATACTCTAGTTGGTTTAAAGAATAAGGTTTGGGCGTTACACAAGGTCGGGCTTTCGCTACTCGCTTTTTTTGTAAACACAAAAAAGAGCTCAAACAGACCGCTCAATCCCTAACGCTAACCAATTCGTTATAAAATCAAAAACCCGATTTCAATTAAGAAATCGGGTTTTTTTAATCAACTAATCAACCAAAACTAGTTTACTTTTATTTTTTAGATCTACCACCTCTTTGATCTTCCTTGTTGTTTTTTGATCCTTTTTTTTCTTTCATTTTATGCATTCCCATTTTGCTTCTGTTTTTTTGCATTTTATCAAACTGTACAAATTGCTCTTTGCTTAAAATGTCTTTCATTCTGTTTTTCATTGCAATTTTGTTATCTAATCGTTTGTTTTGCATTGCGTACATTTCATCTGCTGTAGGTCTTTTCTTATCAGCTCTATTTGCTTTTCTCTCTGCCATTATAGTTTTTCTTTCTGCCATTTGAGCCATTAAAATAGGCTTAATTTGGTTTTGCTGCTTTTCAGATAAATCCAAAGCTAATGTCATTTTTTTAACAGTTAAAGTAGCGTGTTGTTCTGTTGTTAATTTAGAACCTCTTTCACCGTTTCCTCCTCTTTTTTTCTGTGCTTGTGTAGTAAATGTAATTGCAAATACTAATACTAAAATGCTTGCTAATTTTTTCATATCTATATGTTTTAATTGTTTTAATGTATACTTCTTTGACAGTTATAAAATTGAATGGTTTAATGTGAAATTTTGTTTAACAAGTATTTAACATAGAGTGTGTGTTAAAAAAAAACTCGGTCTCTATAAAGAAACCGAGTTTTAATAAACAAATTAACCTAAACTATATGTTATTAATTTTTTTTCTTTTTACCTCTGTTTTCAGTATTTCCTTTTTTCTCGTTAGCCATTGCTTCAAACTTAGCAAATTGCTCTTCGTCTAGAATATTTTTCATTTCTGTATTAAAAGCAGTTGCTTTTTCTTTACTATCAGCGTTAAGTTGTTCGCGTTCTTCTTTGCTTGGTCTTACTCCAGATTCTCTTGCAGCTTTTCTTGCTTCCATAGAGGCTTTTTTCTCTGCTTTTTGATTTTCTAATAAAGGTTTAATTTTATTTTGCTGATCTTCTGTTAAATTCAAATCGGTTGTCATTTTTTCTAACATCTTTTCAGTAGAAACTTGTCCACCTCTTTGTTGTCCGCCTCTTTGTTGTGCTTGTGTAGTAAATGTAAAAGCGATTACAAGTACTAAAATTGTTACTATGTTTTTCATTTTTTTTGTTTTGTTATTTTTTAATTACGCTTCTTGGACTCTTAAAAAATGAAAAGGTTTAAATTTGCATTTCTGTTTAACACGATTTTAAGAAATAAAGATGAAAAATTTTTTGTGGCTCCTTTTATTATTACCAATATGTACCATAGCACAAGATAGTATACGTGTAGATATGAGTAACCCTCACGCTACTGTTTATACACATTTATACTTTTTGCAATCGGATTCTTATGAACCTAAAAAAGCGGCAAAAACTATTTTAGGTCTCTCTGAAGAGAAAGCTATTGAAAAAGCAATAAAAATAAAGCAGGTTTTAGACGGTAAAGGTTTGTATGTAGATTTAGACAAAATACCTACCGATGCTAATTATAAAGATACAGTTGGCTATTCTTCTTATTCTAAATATGTATTGTTTCCAGAAAGAATGCCACAAATTTATGTAGAAAAAATTGGAGAAAATTGGTATTATTCTACAGAAACAATTACTAAAATAGAAGGTTTATACAAATCTGTATATCCTTGGTATATTCAAAAAATACAGGATATAATACCTCTTTCTGGGTATAAAAAGATACTGAATATAGAATTGTGGAAAATTATAGGATTGTTAATCCTATTTATTATAGCCTATCTTATTTTCTTAATTGTAAAGAGGATTGCGTTTTTTATTTTATTAAAGTTACAACAACAAATTACAAAGAACACCAATTTAGAGGTTAATAAAGTGATTAAAAAATTGGCGCATCCAATAAGTTTATTGGTCGCATTAACTTTTATAGATAAAGCTTTTCCTTCATTACAATTTGGTTTAACCACAAATACGTGGGTATTTTTAACTTTAAATATTGCCGAAACCGTTTTCTGGATTTACGTTTTCTTAAAATTGGTACAAGTTATAATGCGCATTTATGGTGAGTTTACAGAAAGAACTCATGGCAGGTTAGATGATCAATTAGTGCCTATTTTACACAGCTTCTTAACAGGTGTGGTTCTTGTGGGTGGTGCTTTAAGATTGTTGGTGCTTTTTGGTGTAGATACAACAACAATGATAGCTGGTGCAACAATTGGAGGTTTGGCATTTGCTTTGGCTTCTCAAGATACTGTAAAAAACTTGATTGGTACCATTATGATTTTTCTTGACAAACCATTTCATATAGATGATTGGATTGAGGCAGGAGAAGTAGTAGGTACTGTAGAAAGAGTAGGGTTTAGGTCTACACAAGTACGTGCAGCAGATACTTCTATCTTTCAAATTCCGAATAGTAGATTGTCTGAATTGGTGATCAATAATAAAGGATTGCGTTTATTTAGACGATATAATACAAACTTAGGTTTGCGTTATGATACACCTCCAGAATTAATTGAAGCTTTTGTAAAAGGGGTTAGAGAAATTATTATTGCACACCCAGAAACACGATCTGATTCTTATAATGTAGAGTTTACAGGTTTTGGAGATTCAGCTTTATTGGTGATGGTTAACGTGTATTTTAAGAGTTTAACTTGGGGTGTAGAGCAATCTTCTAAACACAGATTGCATATTGCTATTGTAAAATTAGCAAAAGAATTAGGTGTAGATTTTGCTTTTCCATCTACAACGGTTACTATCGAGAATTTTCCAGAGAAAAAAGGATTAAATCCTAAATATGATATTAGTAAAGAAAGAATAGATACTGTGATTGCTACAGTTGTGAGTGATTTTAATAAAGAGAATCCTAATGAAACTGTTTCTTAAGGTACTTTAATTTTAAAACGATTTTTCATTCCGAATGAGGAATGAGAGAAATCATATTAAGTGATAGTTTTGTATAAATTATCACTTAATATGATATACTTTGAGTGTATTTTGCCAATTAAAAAAGTCAATTTTAAAACGAATGTCATTCCGAATGAGGAACAAGGAGGAATATTATATAGCGATGTATTCTATCTAATTTATCCCTTTTTACGATTTGTTTAGAGCTTAGCATCCTCAATCTTAGAAGTTAATTTTAGAACGAGTGTCATTCCGAATGAGGCACGAAAAGGAATCTCATTACGTGTTCATAAAGCAGTCTACTTTTTAATTAAACAGATTGCTTCGTACCTCGCAATAACGAATTTATTTAACCATTTTTAGCCTCTTTAAAAATTTCTCTAACAGCTATTTCGTAATTTTTTACACTACCTGCTTTTTTAATTTTTTTATAGGTTTTCTGAGGATTTGAAAAACTTTGAGAAAAATATTCCCAAAAACCAAGCATCTTCATTTTAATAGGCGTTGGACCAGAAAGTGCTGCATCATATTCAGTAAAAATACGATCGTGAAATTCGTTAAAAATATCGAACCTATTTTTCGGGTATTCAGTAGTTTCTGCTTTTATCATACTTGGTAAAAAAGGATCTGCAATTAGTCCTCTACCAATCATCCAATGATCTATAGACGGAAAACGTTCTTGTAGTTTTTTATATGCTGCAACAGAAGTAACGTCTCCATTGTAATACAATTTATGCTTTGTATTGTCTACACATTTTTGAAATGAATCTAAATCTGTTCCGCCTTTGTATAATTGTTTTCCTATTCTTGCATGAATAGCAATGTTTTTTAATGGATAGTTATCTAAAACAGGCAAAACCTCTAAAATTTCTTCAGGAGTATCATAGCCCATTCTCATTTTCATAGAAACTAAAATATCAGATTCATTATGAATTTTATGAAGAATGCTATCTATCTTTTCAGGATCTGCAATTAATCCAGAACCCATTCCGCGTTTGGTAACCATCGGGTAGGGACAGCCTAAATTCCAATTCAATTCTTTGTAACCTAATTCTCTGACGTATTTAGAAACAAACAGAAATTCTTCTACATCATTGGTAATAATTTGCGGAATTACCTCTAAGTCCGTATTATTCTCGAGTTCAATGTCTTTTTTGTAAGAATTCTTAATCACTAATTTTCCGTTTAAACGGATGTATGGCGAATAAAAAGTGTCTATTCCACCAAAAAAATGATTGAATGCGTTTCTAAATTTGTAATCTGTAAAGCCTTGTAAAGGAGATGATAAAAGTGTCTGACTCATAAAAAATATTGTGCTGCAAATATAGAATACTTTTTAATGCGTTTGATAAACATAGTTGTAGATATTATCATTAATACGTACAAGTTGTTTGTTGACTTTTTTTATTTTAAGTTGTTTAGGGATTATGGTTTCGTTATCGTTGTTGTATAATGAAAGTTGCGATTTTTGTGAACGGCTATTTTCCGTAGGAAAATTGTTGTTTGCAAAAAAGCAACTGCCTTTAGTAAAGCACTAATTTAGCAATTTTTTTTACACGGTGTTGGCAATAGTTAATTGCTCACACGTTTTATATTCTTCTTATAAATATTTTTTCGTCTCAAAAATTCTTTTTCTTTGTATTTTTTTTTCTCCTTTTTCAAATTTGCTAAAGCGATTAAATAAAGTTCTTTAGCTTCTTTTCGATTTCCGCTTTTTTCTTTAGCTTCGGCAAAACTATCATAAATATTAGAGTCATTCGGAAATAATTCGATACCACGTTGAAAAATCTCAAAAGCTTTTTCATAATTATTAACTGATAATTGTTCGTATCCATTATTATTGATTTTTGATAAGTCGAAATTATTTGAATAATCAATTAACCCTTTTTGTATGCCTTCCAGTAAAATAGTACCGTGATTATAATTATCAATTTTTCTATAACTCCACTGTGTTGATTTTAATTTGTTTAGTTTAAATAATGAGTCTACTTTTTTTGTGACAGGATTAAATTCATTCTCAAACTTTCCAATAGTTCCACTAATTGAGTAGATATAATTGTTATTGCTTTTTATGTTGATAGAAATTTTATCTATAGATTTAAGTATTTTCTCATTGTCATAAACATAGTTTGGGCTAATAAGAATTAATGCATTAAATAGTTTTGGTTTGTCTATTAATGTTTCTGTGAGAAATGTTCCGCCAAGAGAATGTCCAATTCCAATTCGATTGGATTTCACTCGGTAGTTTTTATCTATATAGGGAAACACTTCATTTTTTAAACTTTCCATTAAGTTAATCGAACCACCAACTTTTTCATATCTTTCCAAAGTTTCTTTATTTTCGTTTTTTGATAAAAATTCAAATTGTCTATTTTCTGAAATAATTCCAACTAATATTGATGGTTGTATTTCATTTGAGCCTATTAAATAATCTATTGTTGATTTTGCTAAATTAAATAGAGATTCATTTTGAGCATCAAGTAAATATATTACAGGAAATTCCATATCAGGTTCTAATTCATACTCAATTGGTAGAAATATTTTTATTTCTCTTTCAGTTCCAAAAGATTCTGAATTAAACTTTTGATTTACAATTTTCCCCTCGTCAGATTGAGCGAAGAATTGAATTGTAAATATTAGTAAAAAAGTTGTTAGTAGTAGTTTTTTCATAATTATTGCCAACTTTATTGATATGCCGAGTTTTAATTCGATATATCAGACGATAACGAAATTAGTGTTTTTTGGGTTTAGAAACAATCCAAATTAATACGCATAAAAAAAACCTCATCAATTAAGATGAGGTTTTAAATATATATAAAATAATGTTTATATTATTTAGGATCTAAAATAGTCTCAATTCTATCTACAACATCCTGTAAGTGGTAGCGTGTTAAAGTGTTTCCTCTGTTAGAAGCAGATTTAGCATCACGTTGTAAACGTTTCAACTCTCCTCTAGCAACAGATTTTACATCAGATTGATTGATGTTAATAGCAGTACTTTTTCTATAGCCACTGTTTACACCTCTTTGGTCTGAAGCTTTGTTTAAAAGATAATCTAACCTATCTAAATAAGCTCTTTGTAAATTTCTTCTGTAAGTATCAATAGATTTACCAGTGTAGATTTCACTCCAAACACCTTTTCTTAAATCGCTCATCATGCTAATTAAGGTGTATGCACTCGTTGTGTTAGCCGTTTCATTTTCTATCATACGAGCCATTCTACCAGCATCTAATATATTATTTAAAGTTCTTGCTTGTAAACCACGAACTCTTTCTACAGAACCAGAAAACTCTGTTTTGCTAAAAATGTTTTTATCTAACATCCAATTAGGAGTTTTAAATAACTCATTAATAACAAATTGTAATGCTTCTTTTTGAGTTGCTTTGTCTACATAAGTATAAACAGCTCCTTCTTGGTCTGTAGTTTTATAGTTTTCATATACACCACCAACATTAGCTGTTACATGCCCCATATATCTATTAAACTGACCTAAAACTTGTCCGTACATCGTAGATAAATCGTCATAATTTTCACCTTTTTCAGAAGTCCATTCTTCTAATCTTGGTAAAATTCTTTGTAAATTTTTAATTCCATACATAGAAGCTTTCATTGCATTGTCTCCTAAATCTTCTGTTTGAGAACTAGGGTCTACAACATTACCTGCTTGCTGATGTCCGAATCTGTACATTGGGTCTCCAGCATGTTTTAAGATCCAAGCATCTAAAATTGGCTTTTCATCTTTAGCGTCTATATCTAAAATAGGTCTGTATCCCCATGAGATTGCATATTTATCATACACACCAATATTTGGCATTAAGGCAACACCTTTATCTTCTGGTTGTGCAACATAATTAAAACGAGCATAATCCATAATAGAAGGGGCTGTTCCGTATTTTTTAGTAAAAGATGCAGAACGCAAAGAATCTACAGGATATGCCGCAGAACTCCCCATGTTATGTGGTAAACCTAATGTGTGACCTAGCTCATGAGAAGACACAAATTTGATTAATTCACCCATTATTTCTGTCTTAAAATTATTGCTTCTTGCTTCAGTATTAATGGCTGCAGTTTGAATAAAGTACCAATTATGTAATAAAGACATTACATTGTGATACCAGTTAACATCTGATTCTAAAATTTCTCCAGAACGAGGGTCACTAACGTGAGGACCGTTTGCATTAGGAATTGGTGATGCTAAATATCTAATTACAGAATAACGAATATCTTCTGGGCTGTACTCTGGATCTTCTTCTTTAGTAGGAGCTCTTTTACCCACAATTGCATTTTTAAAACCTGCTGCTTCAAAAGCAACTTGCCAATCATTTACACCTTGTATAATATAAGGAACCCACTCTTCTGGAGTTGCGCTATCTACATAATAAACAATTTGTTTTTTAGGTTCTACTAATTCTCCTCTTTTAAATTTTTCAATATCTTCATCTTTTACTTCTAAACGATATCTGTCTAGATACGTAACTGTTTTACTTTTTTGAGCATCTAAACCATAATCTACTTGTCCGCGAGCAAACCAACCAACACGTTCGTCAAAATAACGACGTTTCATAGGTACTTTAGGAAGTAAAACCATAGAATTACTCATTTCTAAAGTAATAGAACCCAATGCACTATTAGAAGGAGCTTTGCTTGCCGAGTATGTTTTTACATGTCTCGTTTCTATATTTTTCGGATAACTACTAACTCTTTCTATGTAAGAACGGTCCTTATCCATTCTTGTAACACCATACGCTTTTCTATAAAAACCAGGAAAACCTAAAGGTTTTATATCTGTAGCAAATAAAGGAGTAGCATCTATTACTGTAGCTGTAGAATCTTTACTGATTGCTTTTATAGGAAAAGAAAATAGAATAGGCTCTAAGTTAGAGTTTACAACGGCTTTATGAACTGGTAAAACAGTATCTGCAACAATGTCATGAGAAACAATTCTTAGTAGAATTTGTTTGTTTTTTCTTTCCCAACGTAATACTTGCGTATTTGTTTTTCCGCCACCAAAACCAATTCCGGTTGCTGTTTTTGCTATTCTTGTTACCATTAACATTTCTCTTGTTAAAAGAGAATCTGGTATTTCAAAAAGATAAGAATCACCTTTTGTGTGAACTTTAAATAAACCTTCGTCTGTTTTATAATCTTTGGTTACTACTTTGCTGTAAGGTTGAATGTCTCCTTTTTCGGGTTTCTTTTTGGGAGCTTCTTTAGGAGTTTCGTCCTTTTTTTTCTTCCAAAATTGGGCTTCTGTTTGAGTTGTAAAACCAAAAACAAAAGCAACTAAAAATAATTTAGTAAGTAATTTTTTTGTCATCATTAAAATGTTATTTGAATTACGGACCAATTTAGGGAAACAATAAAAAAGGAGTCTTAAAGAAAACTTAAAGATATGTTAAAGGGAAATGTGTTTAAATGTGCTTTTAACTGATTTTTCTTAGATGTTAAAGAGAAATGGTAAATGTTACTTTTAGTTAAAGTGAAGTTAAAGAAAAAAATAATATCTTGACTTTAGTATTAAAATATTACTAGAATCAAGATATTATTGATAAGTGTTTTATCACACAAGTGTGATGAAATTTATTTAGTACGCTCTTTCGCTATTACCTTCATAGAAATTAATGAAAGCTTGGTTTACAACTCTATGTCCTCCAGGAGTAGGGTAGTTTCCTGTAAAATACCAATCTCCTAAATTGTCTGGACATGCTTTATGCAAGCCTTCTATAGATTGATAAATTACTTCTACCTCTGCTTTAATATCTTTTGTTTTTAGCATTTCTGCTATTTTAGCAGAAATCTCTTCAGCTTTAAAAGGACTGTAAATTTCTTTTACGTGATTTATAATTTCTGTGTCTGGTTTACCTTGTTGCTCTTTAGATTTCTTGTAAACTTCGTCTATAATATGATATTGGTTAGTATCTTTTAATAATTCTAAAGCTGCTTTAAAAGCAATAAAATCATCAATTCTTGCCATATCAATACCATAGCAATCTGGGTATCTAATTTGTGGAGCAGAAGAAACTACTACTATTTTTTTAGGTTTTAATCGATCTAAAATTCTAATAATACTTTTCTTTAAAGTAGTTCCACGAACAATGCTATCATCAATAATAACCAGGTTATCAGTAGGTTTTACAACACCATAGGTAATGTCATAAACATGCTCTACTAAATCATCTCTACTACTATCATCTGCAATAAAAGTTCTTAATTTAGCATCTTTAATCGCTATTTTTTCAAAACGAGGTCTTTCAGATAAAATTTCTGTAACTTTTTGTGCTGATAATTTTGTTCCACCAGCTAAAATTTTTGCTGTTTTTTGTTGGTTTAATAAATCTTCAGCAGCTTCTACCATTCCGTAGAAAGAAGTTTCTGCAGTGTTTGGTATAAAAGAAAACACAGTGTTAGAAATATCACTATTAATAGAGTCTAAAATTTTTGGAAACACTATTTTTCCTAAGTCTTTTCGTTCTTTATATATAGAAGCATCACTACCTCTAGAAAAATAAATACGTTCAAAAGAACAAGCTAGTTTTTCTCTAGGCTCTATAATTTTCTTAATTGAAGTTACGCCACTTTTCTTAATAATTAAAGCATGTCCTCTTTCTAATTCTTGAACGTCTTCTATCTTTACATTAAAAACAGTTTGAATAACTGGTCTTTCTGAAGCAACAACGACAACTTCTTCATCTTCATAAAAATAAGTAGGTCTAATTCCGTTCGGGTCTCTTAAAACAAAAGCATCACCATGACCAACTATACCAGCCATTGCATAACCACCATCCCAGTTTCTAGAAGATCTTTTTAACACTTTTTTAAGCTTTAAGTTTTCTTCTATATAAGGAGAAGCATCTCTTTTATTAAGTCCTTTTTTCTTTGCTTCTTGGTATAATTTTCCAACTTCGTCCTCTAAGAAATGGCCAATCTTTTCCATTACAGTTACAGTGTCTGTAAACTCTTTAGGATGTTGCCCTAACTCAACTAATTCTTCAAGTATTTGATTAGAGTTAGTCATGTTAAAGTTACCAGCAACTATTAAGTTTTTATGTTTCCAGTTACTTTGGCGTAAAAACGGGTGTACACTTTCTATACTATTTTTACCAAAAGTACCATAACGTACGTGTCCTAAAAATAGATTTCCTACATAGGGCATGTTTTCTTCTTGCCAAGCAACATCGTCTTTTTTATCAGGGTTTTGTTCTAAAACACTATTTAAACGTTGGTTAATTTGAGCAAAAACATCTTGTATAGGTTGTGATTGGTTAGAACGCACTCTACTAATATATCTTGTACCTGGTTCTACATTAAATTTTACGCTGGCAAAACCTGCACCATCTTGTCCACGATTGTGTTGTTTTTCCATTAATAAATACATTTTATTAATTCCGTAAAAAGCAGAACCGTATTTGTCTTTATAAAACTGTAACGGTTTCTTTAATCTAACAAGTGCAATTCCACATTCATGTTTAATAGCATCACTCATTGGTATTTATAGTTTTTTTGTTGTGTTGTTGTAAAAAAAAATCCGCAGCAAAAAACCGCGGATTAAAATTAAGATATTTTTATATCAAATTGTGTTAAATCTTTAAAAGCTTGTAATCGCTTTTTAACGTCTTCTTTTGTAAGGTTTTGCATGCGCTCTGTACCAAATTTCTCTACACAGAAAGATGCTAGGTTAGAACCGTAGATAATTGCATTTTTCATGTTGTTAAAAGAAATATCTTCTGTTTTTGCTAAATAACCACAAAAACCACCCGCAAATGTATCTCCAGCTCCAGTAGGATCGAAAACTTCTGCTAAAGGTAATGCAGGCGCATAAAACATATCTCCTTCATTAAATAACAAAGCACCATGTTCTCCTTTTTTAATCACTACATATTTAGGACCCATTTCATGAATCTTTTTAGCCGCATTTACCAAAGAATATTCTCCGGATAACTGACGTGCTTCTTCATCATTAATAGTTACTACATCTACTCTTTTTAAAACAGTATGTAAATCATCTAAAGCAATGTCCATCCAAAAATTCATAGTATCTAAAACTACTAATTTTGGTCTTTCTGTCATTTGATCTAATACAGATGCCTGTGTTAACGGGTGTAAATTACCTAACATTACAATGCCAGCATCTTTAAAGTTTTCTGGTACAACAGGTGTAAAAGTCTCTAATACGTTTAATTCTGTAATTAAAGTATCTCTAGAGTTCATATCATTATGATATTTACCACTCCAGAAAAAAGTTTTACCTTCTTTATCTACCTCAATTCCATCGGTATTAATTCCTTTAGAATTCATCATTTCTAAGTAGGATGCAGGGAAATCTCCACCAACTACAGAAACAACGCCTGTTTTTACTCCAAATTGACTTGCAGCTAAACCTACATAGGTTCCAGATCCACCTAATATTTTGTCAGTTTTCCCAAAAGGGGTTTCAATTGCATCAAAAGCTACTGTACCAACTGCTAATAATTTACTCATTTCTTAGATTTTATACGTAATTTTGCATTTTATAAAATGCTTTTTAAAAAGTGCAAAAATAAGTTTTAAAAATGACTATCAAAGAAATACAAGAAGAAATTATTGATGAGTTTTCTATGTTTGATGATTGGATGGAACGCTATGAGTACATTATAGAGTTAGGGAAATCGTTGCCAATTATAGAGGAAGCAAATAAGTTAGATGAAAATTTAATAAAAGGTTGTCAGTCTAAAGTTTGGCTATTTTCTGAATTAGAGGGAGATATTATTAAGTTTTCTGCGGATAGTGATGCTATCTTAACCAAAGGTATTGTGGCATTGTTATTGAGGGTTTATTCAAATCAAAAACCAGTAGATATTTTAGGTGCCTCTACAGATTTTATTGATGAAATAGGTTTAAAAGAGCATTTATCGCCAACCAGAGCAAATGGGTTAGTTTCTATGGTAAAGTACATAAAAATGTATGCCATTGCGCAACAAACTAAATTAGCAAATTAAAATACAATTGGTTAAAACTAATTGTTAAATGAAATATAATGACAGATAAAGAGTTAGAAGTAATAGGAGATAAAATTGTAAATGTTTTAAAAACAATCTACGATCCAGAAATACCAGTAGATATTTACGAATTAGGTTTAATTTATGACGTTTTTGTTTCTGAAGATAATAATGCAAAAATATTAATGACATTAACCTCACCTAATTGTCCGGTAGCAGAAAGTTTGCCAGTTGAGATTGAAGATAAAGTAAAAACTTTAGAAGAAATTGCAAACTGTGAAGTAGAAATTACTTTCGATCCTACTTGGACACAAGATATGATGAGTGAAGAAGCAAAATTAGAATTAGGAATGCTGTAAAACAGTTCTCTGTTATTAGTACCAATTTTAGAATAAAACAACCAATGTCATTTCTAAATGAGCTTTTTTAAGCGATTGAGAAATCTCAACTTTGAAACTTTAAAAATGCAAGAAGAAATTATAAATAGAGTTACAAATAGTAAACTTAAAACCTTTGATTTAGAAGAAATCTATCCGGAAGGGAAAAGAGTTGAATTTGATGTGAAAGATTGGTTGTTTCAAGAGTTAATCTTAAAAGAAAAAGACTTTAGAGAATCTGTACAAAACCATGATTGGTCTCAGTACAAAAATACTTTTGTAGCTATTTCTTGTTCTGTAGATGCAATAATTCCTTCTTGGGCTTTTATGTTAGTTGCATCAGAATTAATTCCGTTTGCAAATAAAGTGGTTATTGGTAATTTAGAATTGCTAGAAACTGTACTTTATCAAGAATTAATTGGTTTTTTAGATTTTAAAGAATTTATAGATGCACCTGTTATTATAAAAGGGTGCGCAAATAAACCAATCCCTAATTCTGCGTATGTCTTTTTAATAGAAAAATTACAACCAGTAGCAAGGTCTATCATGTTTGGAGAAGCTTGCTCTACAGTGCCTTTATATAAAACTAAAAGATAATTTTACTTTATTGGGTAGATTGTCTTTATAAAATAACTTTAAAATGAGAAGAGTATTACTTCTTTTGTTCCTTATTTTATCCACTTCTTTTTATGCACAAAAAAAGAAAAAAGATACGTTACCTATTCCTAAATGGAAAATTAATGGAAAGTTTGGTTTTATTTTCAATCAATCTACCTTCTCTAATTGGACATCTGGGGGAGAAAACACGGTTGCAGGAGACATAAATGTAAACTACGATTTTAATTACAAAAAAAATAATGTCAATTGGGATACTAGAATAGTAACTGCTTATGGATCTAGCCATTTAAATGACAAAGGGTATCGAAAAACAAATGATAGATTCGAATTAAATTCTCTTTTAGGGATAAAATCGGGTAATAATTGGTTTTTATCACAATTTATTAATTTTAAGACGCAATATTCTAGAGGTTATAATTATAAAGTAGAACCTGCATTGCCTGTTTCAGATCTTTTTTCACCAGCCTATTTAAGCTTAGGTACTGGTATGTTATGGAAAAAGTCTGATAATTCAAATATAAATATAGCTCCGGCTACAGCTAGATTAACCATGGTTAGCGATTTCTTTTCTGGTCAATTTGGTGTAGATGAAGGGGATAATACCAATTTTAGTTTAGGTTTTAACCTATCTGGTTATTTTAAGTTTAGTATAATGGAGAATGTAGAAATGGAAAATATTGTTGCACTCTACTCAGATTACCTAGATCAGCCAGAAAATGTAGATGTAGAAAACCAAACAAACATTCGCTTTAAAGTAAATAATAATATTAAAATGCAAATGACTTTTCATACTATTGTAGATGATAATGCTTCTAGTAAAGTGCAATTTAGACAACTATTTGGTTTAGGATTAAATTATAGTTTCCACCAAAAAGTGACTTATTAATTTTTTTATGGTCTAAAGAAGAAAAGGTGTATTTTTGCACGCTTAAATTTAAAAAACAAAAAAATGAAGAAGTTATCAATTTTATTTTTATTGGTATTGGCTAGTTTATCTATTAACGGACAAACAGCAGAAGAATTAAAAAAAGAACAAGCTCCTAAAAAAGCAGAAATTGCTAAATTAAATGGAGAAATAAAAGCTTTACAAGCAAAAATAGATGCACTTCCAGGATGGAGAAAAGGTGCTTTTGGTACCATTGGAGGTAGTTTTTCTGGTTTTAATAACTGGTATTCTAGAACTGCACCTACAGCAACTGCTGGTAATATAGGTATTACAGTAAATGGTTTTGCTAATTTAATTAAAGAAGATTTTTTCTGGAGAAACTCTGCTGCGGTTAATTTAGGTTGGGTAAAACTAGATGAAGAAGGAGTTCCTGGAGATGAAGGTTTTGAAGCTACTACAGATGTATTTACAATTAGCTCTTTATATGGTAAGCGATTAAATAAAAAATGGGCACTTTCTGGTTTAGCAGAATATAGAACCACTATTATAGACAATTTTAACGACCCTGGATATTTAGATTTAGGTATTGGTACAACTTGGACACCTACAAATAATTTAGTGGTTGTTATACATCCAGGAAACTACAATTTTGTTTTTAGTAGTGGAGATACAGTTTTCGAATCTTCTTTAGGTGCTAAAGTTGTAGCAGATTACACACAGAAATATGGTAAACTAAGTGTAAAGTCTAATTTATCTATGTTTCAAAGCTATGAGACATCAGATTTATCTAACTGGACTTTTACAAACTCTTTTGCTTATAAAATTTGGAAAGGAATTGGAGTTGGTTTTGAGTTAGGTTTACGTCAAAATAAACAAGAAGCTTTAAACAATGCTTTAGATAATGCTGTTGTTCCTGCAGCTACTTTTGATAATATAGATAACAAATTACAATCTTACTATTTACTAGGTTTGAGTTATGCTTTTTAAGTAGTATCAAATAATATTTTATTTAAACCTCAAGAAGAAATTCTTGAGGTTTTTTATTTTGCTTACTTTTACACTCTAAATCTTTGTTGATGACATTATTAATAATTTTCGCTACCGTTTCTGTTTTCTTTTCATTTTTATGTTCTATTCTAGAAGCAGTTTTATTGAGTATTACGCCAACTTTTATCAATCTAAAAAAGAAAGAAGGGCTAGAATATGCAATACAATTAGAAGCGTTAAAGAAAGATGTAGATAAACCTTTAATAGCAATTTTAACAATTAATACAGTTGCACATACAGTTGGTGCTATTTTAGTTGGTGTACAAGCAAAAGTAGCTTATGCAGAAATGTATGGTACTTCTACTAAAACTATTTTGGGTATTAAATTAACAGAAGATGTTATGGTGGGTGTTGTGTCTACAATAATGACTATTTTAATTTTAGTAGCATCAGAAATAATACCTAAAACAATTGGAGCCACTTATTGGAGACAGTTAGCAAACTTTACTTCTAAGACTTTAAATATTATGATTTTTCCATTAAAATGGACAGGTTTTATTTGGGTTTTACAATTAACTACAAAATTAATTGGAGGCAAAGGACATGGTAGTATTTTAAGTAGAGAAGGGTTTTTGGTGATGACAGAAATGGCTGAAAAAGATGGTGTTTTTCATGAAAGTGAAGGTAAGGTTATTAGAAATTTATTAGGTTTTAAAGAGATTAAAGTAAATGATGTAATGACGCCTAGATCTGTACTAGAAATAGCAGATGAAAGCCAAACGATAGAAGCTTTTTATAAAGAACATAAAAGATTACGTTATTCTAGGATTCCTGTTTTTGCGGAAAACCCAGATGAAATTACAGGGTATTTTTTAAAAGACCATTTATTTGAAGCTATAATTAGTGGAAAAGGAGCAGAGCCTTTAGCTTCTATAAAAAGAAATATAATAATTACAGATAGAGATTTATCGATTCCTGATTTATTTGAAAAATTAATTAAAGAGAAAGAACATATTGCTTTGGTTGTAGATGAATATGGTTCTGTAAGCGGACTTGTTTCTCAAGAAGATGTAATAGAAACTTTATTAGGTTTAGAGATAATGGATGAAAGCGATTCTGTGGCAGACTTACAAGCTCATGCTAAAAAATCTTGGAAAAACCGAGTTAAAAAAATGGGAATTAATGATGATAACAAGGAAGAATAGTCTTCTGTTTTTAACGTGTTTTAATTTTTTTTTGATGGTTTTTTAGATATTTACATTAAATAAGTATCCTGCAAAAGCGGTTAAACCCATTGCGGCAGTACCCCAAAAAGTAATTCTTAAAATTGCTATTCCAATATTAGAACCACCTGCTTTTGCAGCTAAGGCTCCTAAAAGCATCAGAAATAATATTGAGGAAGCATAAATGGAGTATTCTAAGCTTTCTAAAGGTAGAAAAAGAGTTACTAAAAAAGGAAGTAATCCGCCAATTGTAAAAGCAGCTCCCGATGCTACTGCAGCTTGTATAGGATTTGCTTGACTAATTTCATTAATACCTAATTCATCTCTAATATGCGCGGCTAACGCATCTTTTTCTGTTAATTCTTTAGCAACAAGTAAAGCTGTTTCTTTTTTAAGACCTCTCTCTTCGTAGATTCTTGCCAACATTAGTAACTCAAGTTCTGGCATTTCTTCTAGTTCTTTTTTTTCTCTTTCAATATCTGCAGTCTCTATATCTGTTTGGGAACTTACCGAAACATATTCTCCTGCTGCCATAGATAATGCCCCAGCAACTAAGCCAGCTAAAGTTGCTAGAATTACAGGTTCTCTTAAATCGCTTGCAGCAGCAACTCCAATAGCTAAACTTGCGGTAGATAAAATTCCGTCATTTGCTCCTAAAACAGTTGCCCTTAGCCAATTACTTCTATGTATATAGTGTTTGTCTAAATGGTCTACTAATTCTGTGGAGCTCTTGTTCATCTCTTTGAAGTTTATTTTATCAAATCATAATTATTTACTCTTCCTCTTTATATTCATAATATAAAAAGTCATTATAAGGAAAACGCTGAATGTGAATTTTCTTTATTTCTTGGTAAGCCTTTTCTTTAAAATCTTCTAAATTATCTTTGTTTAAAGCAGATATAAAGATAGATTCTACCTCATAATCATTCATCCAAGTTTTTTCCCAATCTTGTAAAGTATAATGTTTTTTCTCTCTTTCTGTAACAATATCATCTTCATCTATTGTTTCATGAGCATATGCATCAATCTTATTAAAAACCATTAAAGTTGGTTTGTCTGCACATTTTATATCAGCTAAAATAGAATTTACAGAGGCAATATGATCTTCAAAATTAGGATGAGAAATATCTACCACATGTAACAACAAATCTGCTTCACGTACTTCATCTAAAGTAGATTTAAAAGATTCTACCAATTGTGTAGGTAACTTTCTAATAAAACCAACAGTGTCTGTTAATAAGAAAGGGATGTTCTTAATTACTACTTTTCTAACAGTAGTATCTAAGGTTGCAAACAACTTGTTTTCTGCAAATACATCACTCTTGCTAATTACATTCATTAAGGTAGATTTACCAACATTTGTGTAACCAACTAAAGCAACTCTAACCATTTTTCCACGGTTTTTACGTTGCACACCCATCTGTTTGTCAATGGTTTTTAATTTTTGCTTTAAAAGAAAAATCTTATCTCTAATTATACGTCTATCTGTTTCTATTTCTGTTTCTCCAGGTCCACGCATACCAATACCACCTTTTTGCTTGTCAAGGTGTGTCCACAATCTTGTTAAACGTGGTAATAAGTATTGACATTGAGCCAATTCTACTTGTGTTTTTGCAGAGCTTGTTTGTGCTCTTTGTGCAAAAATATCTAAGATTAAGTTGGTTCTATCTAAGATTTTACAATCTAAAACCTTTTCAATATTACGTATTTGAGCAGGAGATAATTCATCATCAAAAATGGCAGTTCCAATATGATTCGATTCAATATAATCTCTAACTTCTTCTAATTTACCAACACCTAAAAAAGTTTTAGGATTTGGTTTTTCCATCTTTTGGACAAAACGTTTAACGGCAACTCCACCTGCAGTAAGCGTTAAAAACTCTAATTCATCTAAGTATTCTGTAGATTGAGTTTCATCTTGTTTCTGAGATATAATTCCAATTAAAACAGCTTTTTCCGATATTACTTCGCGTTCGTCTATCATAGACTACAAAAATACAAAGATTTGATTTGTAAATGCACAAAAAAATCCTCAATAAAATTAAGGATTTTAATAATTAATTCAAATTCATATTCAATACTCTTTCTTCTTATAGCAATGGTTTTAAAGGTTTATTATTAGTTTAGATTTTTATCATTGCAAACTTAGATTAGAAAAAAGGAATAGATTATAAGTAAACGTTAACAAAACATATAATTTAAGTTACCAGTAAAAAAGGTTTATTTCCTTATTTTTACTTTTCATAATAAAAAAGATACATGCAATCATTTTTTTCATCATCAAAAAGGAGTAAAAATATTTTTACTGTAGGATTTTATAACGTAGAGAATTTATTTGATACGGTAAACGATCCTAAAACATTTGATGATGACTTTACCACCAACGGAAAAAATCATTGGAATAATAAACGTTACAGAGATAAAATTAAAAAATTAGGTTCTGTAATTTCTCAATTAGGTAAAGAAAGATCTTATACTGTGCCAGCACTTGTTGGTTTGGTAGAAGTAGAAAATGCAAAAGTGGTAAAAGACTTGGCTAACTCAAAAGATCTAAAAAAGCACCATTATGGTTTTGTACATTATGATTCTCCGGATGATAGAGGTATTGATGTAGCACTTTTATACAATAAAGAATTATTTGAATTAATAGACTCAGAACATTTTCCTTTGTATTTAGAAGATGAAGAAGGAAAGAGAGATTATACAAGAGATATTTTAGTGGTTTCTGGTAATTTAAACGGAGAATTAGTCCATGTTTTGGTAAATCATTGGCCATCTAGAAGAGAAGGAATAGAAGAATCTGAGCCAAAAAGAATTGATGCAGCAAAATTAGCAAGAACTATTATAGAAGGATTACAAGCCAAAAATTTTGATGCAAAAATTATAATTATGGGCGATTTTAATGACGACCCAACAAATAAATCTATTAAAGAATATTTAATGACTGATGATTTTTACAATCCTATGGAAAAAATATTGGATAGAGATGCTATTGGTTCTTTAACCTATGAAGGTAAATGGAATTTGTTTGATCAGATAATTATTACCAAAAACTTTTTAGACAAAAAAGAGGGGGAAATCCATTTTAAACATGCCGAAGTTTTTAATAAAAAATGGTTAAAAATATTTAAAGGGAAATTAAAAGGCAGTCCGTTTAGAACTTATATTGGTCCTTGGTATCAAGGAGGCTTTTCAGACCATTTTCCTGTGTATGTGTATTTAGAAAAGGAAGATTAATTGAAATATGATAATTATAATGACACTATCCTAAAATATGTTTAAGTTAAAAACTCAGGGTTAAATTATTTATAGTTTAATCCTGTTTTCAAATATAGCTGAAATTTGATTAAGTATAACTCCCCAATTTCTAATTGGCATTGTCCACTTTTTAGTGCTTTTTCTCAGGGCTAAAAAAACAGATTTCATGACAGCTTAATTGGTTGGGAACGAGAGTTTGTTTTCTATATCACTATTACTCATCCGTTTTGCATAAAGGGAAATTATAATGTTTTCTATACTTTCTGTAGTACTTTCTCTTTTTTTTGTTTTTAACAACCATTGGGTTAAAGCAAGTTTCACGGTCTTTTGGAACATTTATTTCTGTGTCTCCTAAAGTTGTTTTTAGTTTCTTTTTCGTATACCCATTTCTAATATTAGTTGATATACTTTTTTGATGTCTATCATAATCTAGGTGAGCATCTAATTCTCCTTCAAGGATCTTTTCTATGACTTGTTTATGAAGCTGTTCTAGAAAATTAGTAAAGGTTTGATACGCTTTTATAGTACTTTAAAAAATCTTCGTTTAAAATGTTTTCTGGTTTCATAAGTATGTGAAATTTAAAATTAATAAAAAAACCTCAGGTTAATTAATTAACCTGAGATTTTAAAACCTACACACTTTAAGAGACAGTGCTCTTTTTATTATGACTAAAACATTAGAAGAACTTATGATTTTTTAAAGTTCTTTTCTGCTTTGGCTACTTTCTTTTTTAGTTTCTCTATTTTTTCTAACCATTTCTGGTTGTCGTTAGGAGATAAGTCGCCTTTCTTTTTAAGTTTATTAAATTTTTTGATACCACTTTTTAAGTTGTCGTTTGCTTTACTTAACTTCTTTTGTGCCTTTACCTTGTTTTTTAAAGCTTTTTCAGCTTTTTTAAGTTTCTTTTCTGACGCCTTTTTTTCTTTGGCTGCTTTTTTTATAGCATCTATTTTATCTTCATTTATTTTATGAATAACAAAAATTTCATTTACCTTTTCTGGTTTTAAAGTTTTTGTTACATCAATTTTTGATAAATAAATAGATTTCCTTTTAACAGTATAAGTGGTGTCTTTATAGACTACTTCTTGTGCATAAGAGGTTGCTGCTAAAAAAAGAAATATTAAAATTAATAGGGATTGTATTTTTTTCATAATTGTATTTTATGTCTGTTACTTATTAGACACATAAAATAATAAAAAGTAACATAAAAACATAAAGATAGTTTAGATGTTTGTAATCTTTTTTCTAATTGTACTGAAAATTAGTTTATTAATTATAGAAAATACTACTCCTTTAATAAAAGGTTAAGAAAAAGAACCTATTTAAAACTTTTTTTAAAAAAAATAAAGCTTTTTTTTGGAGTTTTTTTTTAGAAACTCAATTGTTCTTTAAATAAATAGGACTGTCTTCTAGAAATTTCGATTTCTTCGCCAGAATTCATTTCTATTTTTAACTTTCCGTTAAACCAAGAAACTACTTTTTTAACATGATTAATGTTAATTATTTGTTGTCTGTTAGCTCTAAAAAATACTTCAGTTGGTAGTTTTTCTTCTACTTGTGCTAGAGATTTATAAATTAATGGCTTTTTGTCTTCAAAGTAGACTCGTGTGTAATTGCCAACAATTTCAAATAACGAAATATATTTTAACTTTACCAACCAACAATTTTCTCCGTCTTTAATAAAAATTTGTTTATCTAAACTTAAGGTATTTTCATTTTTAATGATAGGTGTTGCGTTGTTATTGATACTTTCAATTATTTTCTCAATACTTTTAGAAAAACGTTTTTGATTAATTGGTTTTAATAGGTAATCAAAAGCATTGTATTCAAAAGATTTAATTGCATACTCATCAAAAGCAGTGGTAAAAATAGTAAGAGGAACTTCATCTAACATTTCTAAGAGTTCAAAACCATCTTTTTCAGGCATATTTATATCTAAAAAGAGTAAGTCGGGTTTTGTTTCATTTATCAGCTTAAAACCGTCATCTACATTTTCTGCTTCTCCTAAAATTTCAATTTCTTTGTGTACTTTCATGAGCTCTTTTAACTCATTACGAGCCAAACGAGAATCTTCTACAATAACTGCTTTTAACTTTATCATATTAATGGAATCTTAATCGTTGCAATGACCTGATTGTCTACTTCTACTAATCTAAAATTAGCGGCTTCACCATAGAGTAGTTTTAACCTCTTTTTAATGTTTTTTATACCTAATTGAGTTCCTTTTTCACCTTTTTGTAAGGTTCCAGAATTTATAACTTCAATTTGCAATTGACTACTTTCTATAGCAGTCGATAAGCTTATAGAGCCTCCTTGTTTTAAATTAGAAATTCCGTGTTTCAATGCGTTTTCAATTAACATTTGAATAATCATTGGTGGAATTTGTTTGCTTAAAGAATCTTTATCAATATGAGTTTCGAACTGTAAACGATCTTCGAACTGAATTTTAGAAATAGCAATATAATTTTCTACCATTTCTAATTCATCTTCTAAAGAAATAGCGTTTAGATCACTTTTTGTAAGTGAATAGCGTAACGTTTCAGATAAACTAGTAAGCATATTTCTAGCTTTAGTAACATCTTCTAACATAAGTCCACGTATATTATTTAAGCTGTTAAACATAAAATGTGGGTTTATTTGTCCTTTTAAAGTGTTTAATTGAGATTCTTTTAAGGTGGCTTTTAATTGCAGTTGTTTAATCTGCACTGTTTTTAATTGATGATAAATCTTAATGGTTAAAAAAATAAACAGCCAGATAACGAATAAGGTTGCAAAATAAAATACATTATAAATTTTACCAGTAAAAGTTACTTCCGAAGTAGGTTGATACTTTGTGTATGCTTTTACAAAATCTAGTATAGGCCAAATAAACAATGAATACAAAGCTTGTACAATTGTAAAGATTATAAAAATTTTCCAAGTGATTCTTTTCCAGTTGCTATTAAAATTTATTTTTTTATCAATAAAAAAAGAGATTGTAAATGAAAATATAAAGGCCAATATAGTACATGCAATAGTTTCTAGCCAATAAAATAAGACACGTTCTGGTGGCAGTACTTCTCCAGAAAGAAATAGTTTTGGTCCTGCTAATGTAGAGGTAAACAAAAGGAACCATCCAATGAGGTTGAATAGTATATAAAATCTTTTTAAAGATAAATTCATGTATTATGAGTTCTGTTAATCAAACTTACAATTTTAAATTAAAGATTATTTTCTTCTAATTTATTATTTCCATCTTTAATAGATGTATTAGATTAATATTTGAAAAACGAATTGAATTGTTGTTTCAACTATTTCTATTACTGCTGTTACAATTATAATCATAATTTATTATTTTTTAATGATATTGTAAATGTAGATAAGACAGTTCCTTTTTAATTTAATAATATGATAAGCGGTAATTTAAATGTGAGCAACGGAAAGCTTCTTTAATAAATAGAATAAGGAATCATGTTTATTAGAAGAATTTTACAAGAGGTTGAAAATCAGCAATAAAACCTGTTTTAAAGTTGAATATTATACTTCTTTTTCCTTTCTATGTTTGCCTCTAGGCCCATCACCTTTATAAAGTACAATTTTAGAATGTAGTAATTGTGCCGCGTCTGCAGAACTTTTTACTTTAGAAGTACTACGTGTTAACATTTCATCTTCAAATTTAATGAGTACACTTTTTCGTATTCCAACTTCTTTCCATTTAGATGATAATTTGCAGTTTTTAGCAACGCTTCTTGCAAGTGAAAGTGCATCTAACAAAGCTTGGTTTGCACCTTGTCCTTTAAAGGGGCTCATTGGGTGAGCTGCATCTCCAATTAGTGTTACTTTAGTTTCTTTTTCTAACAATTTAGCACTTAGTAATTCTCTATCGTATACAGGGTAACCAGATATTTGAGCTTCATTGGTGGCTGCAACAATTTGAGGAATAGGGCTGTGCCATTGCGTTCTTTTACACGCTTCTTCCTTTAACGCTTTTGTTCCTTTAACATTAAGTTCTTTTGCTTTTTCTTCTGATAAAGGAAAGCTAAGTTGCCACATAATACTTTCTGAATCGAAAGGCATCACGTAGATACGCTCATTACCATTAGCTGTTTGAAAAACGGTAGCGGAATCTAATAAAGGGCTTTCAATTCCTGATAGATTTTTTAGAGGACAAATGCCTAAAATAACAATACAGTTTAAGTAGCGTAAAGGAGAAATATCGTCACCAATTAACAGTTTTCTTACAGTACTTCTAATTCCGTCTGCACCAACAATTAGGTCTGCTTTTTCTGTTATAATTTGGTCATTTATGTTAAAGTTTAGAAGAATGTTTCTATCTTCTGGCTCTTTGTAATTTAATAATTGATGTCCCCATTTTATGCTATCGGTATTGCCCAACTGCTCTAGCAAAGCCAAACGTAAAGATTGTCTTGCTATGTGAATATTGGTTCGTTTTGGTGCTGCTTTTGTTTCTGGTCTTCCCCATTTTCTAATTCCCCATTCGCCAATTATTTCTCCTTTAGTAGTATGAACTACGTGTCTGGTAGATGTAATTCCGTCTTTTAGATTTACAATACCTAAACCTGCCATTGCTTTGCTTGCTTGTTGTAAAGTAAGTCCGTAACCTTGTGAGCGAGTATCAAAATTAACATCTCGTTCATAAAGTGTAAAAGGAATTCCTCGATGTAAACATGCAACAGCGAGTGCAACGCCTCCGATTCCACCACCAATAATAGCTATATGTGGGTAGTTTTTTGTGTCAACAACCGGAAGATTATTTGATTTCATAAGTCCGGTTCCTTTACATTTACCGCACGTTTGTAGTTGTCCTTTAGGTAAAACTGGAGTGGGTGTTTTTCCATTAGATTTTTCAAATTGTTCTAATGAGTTTTTATAAAGGAGTCGTGTTTTTTTAGGAAGACTTTTCCTTTTTTTACCTGTGCCTTTACAGTTTTTGCAAGTATTCCAATAATTATTTATGTGTTCAGTACTTTCCACTATTTTTTTACAGCAATCATCATGTGTGGACTAAAAGGTAACAAATATTCGTCGTTTTGAGTAAGGTTTTGCAATGCTTTTAATGTTTTCGATTTTTTCTTATCTAACATATTTGCAAAATACTCATTGTCTAACCAGATCATTCCCTCAACAGCAAAAAGGTTTATAAAGTTGAGGTTTTGCTCTAAAAACTCTGCTTTTAGTCCTGCTGGTTTGTGGTAAAAAGCATCAGCTAATAAAAAAGGAAAATCTTTTGGCGCATCATGAACTCCTGTAGTCAATTCTTCTTTACACATATTAAAAAAAGAGTTGGCATGTATCATCCCATTCATTAGACCAACAACAGTAGAAGCTGTTGCGTTAATAGCAAAGCCTAAAATAATTCCGCCTTTTTTTAAGACTCTTTTCGCTTCAATAATAGCTGCAACTCTGTCTTCTCTTTTTTGTAAATGATATAAAGGTCCGTGTAAAATTACCAAATCTGCAACATTGTCTTCAAAAGGTAAATTTTTAGCTTCACCTATGGCAACAGAAAAAGGATTTTTTAATTTTTTGGCTCTTTTTTCGGCCAATTTTATGTGCTTTAAAACAGGTTCTACTAAATGAACGGTATGGTTATTTTTTGCCAACCATTCAGAATATTTACCGGTTCCACCACCAACATCAATAATTTTAGATTTTGGGTTAGAAATATGTAACTGTATGAGGTCTTTTATACGCTCAAATTCAAAAATACCCATACCTTTTTCTAGTCTGGTTTCTTCTGATGCTTTGTTGTAAAAATTGTCTAATTCTTTACTGATAAGAGTTTTGTTTTTCACTTTAAATGTTTAAAAGATAAAAGTAAATAATTATAAACATTAAATTGTCATTCTAAAGAAAGAATGAAGAGAAATCTATTTAAAAAACAGAGGTATCAATCATTTCTCAATATAAATGGAGAAATGGTTGTGTATAAATATATTGCTTTGCTATTATTGCTAGCAATGATAAAATTATCCTTTTAAATGCTTGTTAAAAAAATCGATGGTTCTTTTCCAAGATAAATCAGCAGCAGCTTCGTTATATCTAGGTGTTGTATTGTTATGAAACCCATGGTTTACATCTGGATAAAAATAAGCTTCGTGTTCAATATTATTTTCATTTAAAACTGCTTCAAAATCTGGCCACCCCTCATTTACTCTTTTATCTAATGCGGCATATTGAAGTAACAGTGGAGCTTTAATTTTTGCAGCATCTTCTTTTTCTGGTTGTCTTCCGTAATATGGAACGGCAGCTGCTAATTCTGGTATTCTTACTGCCATCATATTAGAAATCCATCCGCCAAAGCAAAAACCAACAACAGCTACTTTTCCGTTACAATCTTTATGCGTTTTTAGGTAGTTGTAGCCAGCAATAAAATCTTCTAACATTTCTCCTTGGTCTCTTTTATTTTGCATATCTCTACCATCATCATCATTACCAGGATATCCTCCCATTGGAGAAAGTGCATCTGGTGCTAAGGTAATAAAGTCTTCTAAGGCAGCTCTTCTACCAACATCTTTTATATATGGGTTTAAGCCTCGGTTTTCATGAACAACTATAATACCAGGTAATTTACCTTTGGCATCTTTAGGAATGGCGAGTAAACCTGTCATTTTTTTTCCACCTTTAGGAGATTCGTAATGAATGGTTTCTGAAGTTAATCTTGGGTCTGTAGGTGATACTAAAATAGCATCTACATAGTTAGGGGAAATAAAACTTAATAAAGCAGGTAATGTAATTGCCCCAACCGCATACAATGATAATTTTTTTAGAAATTGTTTTCGGTCTATTTTGTTATGCGCATAATCATCATATAAGTCAAATACTTCTTGACTTATATCTTCTTTTTTAAGTGCTGCCATTTTGTACGTTTTTTGCTATTATAATTTCAACTAAGATAAATAATAAGATGAAATTTGTCGTTAAATTACTTACAAACTTTGCAATCTCCTTTTTCTTTAATTTCACCAACCAAATTACCTTTTTCATTTAAAACAAAACCACAGCAATCCATAAAACCTTGTGCTATTAATTTTCTTGCACGCTGAATTTGAGATTTTGTAGTTGGTAAAGATTGTTTTAATTGATCTGCAACTTCTTGTTGTTTCATCCCTTTTATATCCGAAAGAAATAAAGGATCTTTGTACTTTTTTGGTAAATGTTCTAGTATGCCTCTTAAACAATCTTTTTCTGTATGTTCTTCTTTTAGAATAGTCGTTTCTGCTTCAAAATTGGCTATTTCAAAAGTTTTATTGTTAGATTTCCAATAATCTAAAATAGAATTTCTAGCCACTGTAAAACACCAAGGTTTTAGCTTTGTAATATCTTTTAAAGTATGCCGTTTTGTGTGAATTTTAATAAAAGTATCCTGCAAAATATCATCAGTAATAGCAGTGTCTTTTACTTTGCTGATAATAAATCGTTTTAAATCTTCAGAATATAAAGTCCAAACTTCTTTTGTAGTCATGCAGTGTTTTAATTTCTAAAAAGACATTCCGAATTAAAGAATGATTGAAGTTTTTTTGATGAAATTCCTTCTCAAAATTAATTCGGAATGACTATTATTTAACAGTTACAATTATTACATGTACAGTTTGTACAAGTACAATTCTTACAATCTCCGGTTTTACAACCATCACAATTACAGTTACAATTTGTATTTTTCATAATATTATATTTTAATGTTCATCTAATAGACTGAGTTTTATTTAAAAAGATGCATTAATTTAATAAATTTTTTTTAATTCTTTTCTAATAGGTATTATTTTTACAGGAGATATATTGGTGCCCCCTGTGTTACCTTTTGGAACCCAGATTACTGTAAATAAAATAGCTGCAAATATTCTTAAGACTTGCCCAATAATTTCTTTACTGTTTTTGGTTTTAATACCAAATATAAGCATGTAATAGTGGCTTAAAGTATGTTTGTACAAATTATTTTGACCTAAAACATGTGCGTTTTCTAAATGATAAAAAGCTGTTTTATATTCCTTTTTAGCTAGTGCTATTTTTGCGATGTTTAATTGTTTATAGAATTCTGATTTTAATTTTTGAAATCTCATGTTTTTCTAATAGACAAAGCATTATTTATAAAGATGCAGAAAATCACAAAAAAAACTATTATTACCAAGCCAATTTTGTTCCAATAAAATAGTTAGTTTTTACAAAAATAAAACGATTTTTTTATTAGAGTATTGACGATTGCTTATTTTAGCTTATTCTAACATTTACTATTTTAGCTTTTATGATTTTAAAAAAGAAAAGATTATGGCAATTAAGTTTTGCGATGTCTTTATTACTATTGTTTTTAGCCTGCTCTAAACAAGATATTATTCACCCGAATATAAAAAATAAACTTGCTAGCTTAGATAGTATTGCGACAACGCAACCAGAAGTCTTTTTTTTAGAATTAGATAGTTTGCTACAAAAGAGTAAAGATTTAACAACCTTAGAACATGCTATGGTGCTGTTTAAAAAAGGAGAGGTTTTATATCTAAATTTTAAATATCAAGAAGCATTTAATACGCATTTAAAGTGTTATAATTTATTTGTTGATTTAAAAGATGTTTATAATCAAGGGCGTAGTTTAATAACATTAAGTGGCGCCGCACTGCATATGGGAGATGTAGAAACATCTCAAATATATGCGCTTAAAGCATTGCATTTGGCACAGTTAATAGAAGATAAAAGAATAGAAGGTAAAGCTTATAATCAACTATTTAATCTTCATTTTAAATTAAAAGATTACAACAAAGCTTTGTCTTATATAAAAATAACAGATAGCTTGTTTTCTAAAGGAATTGATACGACTTCTATTATTTCAATAAAAAATAACAAAGCCAGTGTTTATTTACAGCTAAAGGATTATAACAAAGCTTTAAATAGTTATTCTGAAGCGATGAGTTTAAGTCAATCTATACGGAATCCTGTTTTATTAGCAAGTATTTTAAATAATATAGGTTACACTTATATTGATGCAGTAAAATATGAAAATGCAGAAAAATTTTTAAGAGGAGCTGCTACTTTAAATAAGAATATTAAAGCAATAAATGCTGCTCCATATAAAGGCTTAGGGAATTTATTTTTATTGAAATCTGAATATGATTCTGCAGCAGTTAATTATAAAAAGGCTTTAGATATTTATGTTGCTAATAAAAATGTAAAAGACGAAATAGAGGTTAGAGATAAGCTTATTGCTATTTCTATTTTAGAAGAAGATTATGTGAAAGCATTAGATAACCAGATAATTAGAGATAGTTTGCAGTTAAAAGTGAGTCGTTTAGAAAAAGATAGACTTTTAAATTTTTCGAATGTTAATTACGAAGTAAAGAAAAAGGAGACAGAAATTAATCATCAAAAAGAAATAAATACACGAAATCAATGGCTTTTAATAAGTACTATTTTGTTGTTTGTATTACTTGGTATTGCAACTGCTTTTTATGTATATAACACCAAATTAAGAGCGGCAAATAAAGCCTCAAATTTAGAACAAAGTTTGTTGCGTGTTCAAATGAATCCTCATTTTATATTTAACACGTTAGCTGCTATTCAGAATATAACTTTAGAAGGAAATGCTATAAAATCTTCTAATTATATTGCTAAGTTTTCTAAGTTGATTAGACAAAATTTCGATTATGTTAGAAAAGAATCTATTTCACTTGATAAAGAAATTTCTATGATTTCTAACTATATAGAAACACAACAATTACGCTTTAATAATGTTTTTACGTATTCCGTAGAAATTGATGATTCAATTGATACTTCTAGAATTCAAGTACCACCAATGTTGTTACAGCCATTTCTAGAAAATGCAATTGAATATGGTTTAAAAGAGAAAAAAGAAGGAGGAAAACTTCAACTTAAAATAGAAAAGGATGCACAAGAATTACTATTTGTTATTTTAGATAATGGAGTAGGTAGGTCTGCAAAAGCAAAACAAGAAGAGGTTACGGAAGATCTGCATGCAACAACTATTTTTAAAGAGCGGTTAAAAATGAGAAAAAAGGGAGAAGAAAAATCATTTAAACTCCAAGATTTATTTGATGAAAACAACACACCTTCAGGAACAAAAGTAGTATTTAAATTAAAAATTTAATGATAAAAGCAGTTATAATAGAAGACGAATTTAATGCATTAAATACATTAGATAAATTGATTACCTATACTCAAAAAGACATTGAGGTTGTGGCTAAAATAGACAATGTTACAGATGCTATTTCATTTTTAAAAGAGCAGACGCCAGATTTAGTTTTTTTAGATATAGAGTTGATTGGTGGTAATGCATTTCAGATATTAGAAGCTTTAGATAGTATCGATTTTAAAATAATTTTTACAACTGCTTATGATGAGTTTGCAATAAAAGCAATAAAGTTTGATACGATAGATTATTTACTAAAACCGATAGATTCAGAAGAATTATCAGAGTGTATAGATCGTTTTAGAGTTGGTTTTAAAAAAGAACAGATTTATAAAAATGCATTAGACAAAGTGTCTGAAATTAATAAAAAGGAAATTGATAAAACCTTATTGATAAAAACCGCAGATGCACAATATTTTCTTCAAACAAAAGACATTGTTCGTTGTCAGTCTGATGGTGCGTATACCATTTTTCATACGGTTGATAAAAAAATAATGAGTGCTCGTAATCTAAAATATTACGAGAATATTTTAAGTGAACACACCTTTGTGCGCATACATCAATCGCATTTAGTAAATATAAAATACATAAAAACCATTAACGCCAACAACACTGTTTACTTAACAAACGGTGAAATAATTCCTGTTGCGACCCGTAAAAAATCGTACTTAAAACAGGTTTTAGACACCTTATAAGTGCAAATACAAAACGAAAAATAGCAAATGTAAAACGGTTTTAAAAACATCCTAATCAAATCTTAGTTTTGAGGTATACAAAGAAATAACCTTTAAATTAAAATATCATGGGATTAAAAGAAAACAGATTTACAAAAACATTTCAAGAAGAACAATTATCTCAATTAAAAGCACAAATAAATGAAGCTGCAGGTTTCGATGTTACTTTAAATGTTGAATGGAGTACTTTATTTGAAGATCGCTTTTTACATCTTTATGCAGATTCGTATCCAAAAATATATTTCTTACCAATTATTGAAGCCTTTAAGTCTATTGCTACAGACGATATGGGAAAAGAAGCTTTATCTGAAGGCTTAAAAGAAATACACATATTAAATACCAAAGACCATCACAATCCTGCTAATGGATTTACATTTTCTAATGGAGTTTTAACGATAGATCATAGTCCTATTATAAATGCACCAGACGTTAATAGTAGAATTAAAGTGCTTGTAGAGTTATTAGAGAATAATTTATAAGCAGCGTTTAAAATTAGTGTAATTGGTAAAAGATATTGGTATGTATAAAATCATTTTATATAGTGTTTTCATCGGAATTTTATTTTTGTTTGTTGGTTGTGGAGTTTCTAATACGAACGCAAAAAAGGGGTTTGTAACGTATTTAAGAGAGCACCATAATAACAAGTATGAAATTCTAACTTTTAAAAGAAATTTTAATACTGCCAATATGAATCCTAATTTATACAGAGTAGAATTAGCGCTTAAAGAAAATTCTAAAATTGTTATTAATTTTGAATGGAATGCTAAAGACAAAGCAGTTTATCTTCCGTTTCATGATTCTGAAGATAGGAGTATTGAGGCGTTAACAGATTATCAAAAACAAGAAATTGTATTGAGAGAAGAACTGTACGAAGTGTTAGATAATGATGTTTTTAGTATGGATGTAAATGTCTTTAATCACTCTATTAGTATTGGTTTAGAATCTGAACCTACATTTAATAAGTTTCAATATTTTTCAAATAAAATAGGTAGTGTTTTAGATAAATATCCAAATACCTGGACAAGAGAAGCGCATGTAGATTTTAAAATTGAAAGAGAGTCAAAGGGTTTTTACGAATTGATTGTAAAGCCTAGTATCTTTAATGACAGTATAGAATCATTTAGGTATAAGCAAAATGCTATTGTTGCAAATAATTATGGATCTGAAAAAGCAGCAACTATAGATTATGTTATAAGAAAAGAATTTTCGAAACCAAATTCACCTGTTTTTTTAAGTAACATTTGGGTCAATCAAAAAGATTTAAATTCTTTTTACATCGCTTTCGAAAAGCATGAACCACGAAAAATACAAGAGCGAGACCAATCTTTAACTGAAGTAGTAGGTATGTATTTGATTGAAATGAATTACCCTAATTTAGAAAAGAAAACTTTAACCTATTATGATTACAAAACTACAGATAGAGATGGTATTTACCTTTATTTAATAAAACAATTACCACAAGATTACCAATATCTCATAGCAGATTTATAACACCCTTTTTTATCATGAAACACACACAATACTATAAAGCGTTTGTAGCCCAGACGCCAGAGGAAATCTTACGCTCTGTTTTTAAGAAAGAAGAAGACATTTTAATTGCTATTTCATTAAATAATGGAGGCTATGTAGAAGGTATAATTCTAGATTTTAAAGAAGATAATAACCATCAAAAATCGGTTTGTATGCTTTCTCAGCAGGAAGAAATAAGTTTTTTTAACCTGCATAATATTACAATGATTACTGTAAAACAACCTAAAAAAATGGTTGTAGAACTATCTAAAGGAACTATAAGCAGGCCTTTATCATCAGAAAACGAAGATTTAACTGTTTTGCAACTAAAACGTTGGTTGCAAAGTGAAAAAAGTTTACTTGGAAGTCATATAAAAGAATTTGATATAAATGATATTTCTCTAAGTGAAATAAATACCAGACTGAATATTCAGGATGTTTTTACAGCATTAAAAAGTGCGATACATCAAGTTATAACAGACGAATTAGGTAAAGAAGCTTGGCAAGGTGTAGAAATTATTATTCTACAACAAGCAGATAAATTAGATCTTAAATATCAGAGAGAAACACTAACCATATCAATAAATATTGATAAAGCTTTACCAGAAAAATTAGCGACTATTTTAGAAGAAAAACTACTTCAAATATTATAAAGTAAATAAAAAATTAATAAAATTAAAACAATACAATTATGGGACTTAAAGAAAAAAGAATTATCCAAGCATTTCAAAAAGAATTATTTCCAGCATTAGAAACAGAAATTAATACGGCAGCCGGTTTTACGGTTCCTTTAAATATTTCTTGGAACACTTTAATGGAAGATCGATTTTCTCATTTATATAATGATACGTTTCCGAAAATCTATTTTCTGCCATTAATAGAAGCTTTTAAAGCTATTTGTGTAGATGATATGGGAATTGAACTTTTAAAGTCTGGTTTAAAAGAAGTTATTATTGTTAATGAAAACGACGAACATAATTTAGAACGTGCAATTACTTTTGAAGATGGTGTTTTAAAAATTGACCATAGTCCTATCGTTAACGCAGATCAAGTAGATCGTAGATCTGCTCGTATTATTTCTTTATTAGAAGAAAAATTAGAAGAATTTGCTGAGAATGGAGGTACAAATACTACTTCGGAATCTGCCGAGAGCTCAGAAAATAAAACCACTGAAAGTTCTCAAAAGAAAACAATCGACATTAATGAAATGTACAACCGATCTTTTGTAACATCAAAGGAGAAACAAGAGATTTTTAACGAAATGGTATCAGGGTTGGACTGGAGCTGTGATATGGCTGAAGGTAAACTGACTTTCGGTGAAGATAAGGTGTTTGATATTCAAATATTTGGTACGTATTCTGAGAATGAAAAAAGTTGGATGTGGGCATGGGCAAATACCCAAAGCGGAATATCTGAAACATTTTTACAGACCTCATTAGCAGTAAAAGCATTTGGTAAAGCATTAAATATAACTGATTTTACTACTCCTAAGTTTGAGGTGGAAAGTGATCCTGGTGCTTTTTTCGCTACCATCGCAACTGCGTCTATAGGTGAAAGCTGCTATGTACCCTTAGCTTTTAAAGGTGTAATAGTTTATGTAACCATAAAATCTGAAGAAGCAGATAGTAAAGCTAAAAATACAGCAGAATCAATATGTTCTCATATTTTAAAGGTAACATCTGAATATACTTTTCCGCAGAAGTTTAGCCTGTACTTTTATCTAACAGCTAAAGGTTACGATGTAGCGTTGCCAGGTAATAATCTTGTAGCGAAAAAAGGAGAAGATCAAATTTTAGGAATATTTGATTTAAAAGGACGATTGATGAAAGTTTCTAATTCAAAAATAACAGTTCAAGCCTAAAAAGTATGTCATATATAGCAGAAACACTTTCAGAATTAGAAAAAGAACATCAAGCGGCTTTAAATACGGCGCAAGAAAAAATGTTAACCGATTTAAATGATGCACAAGCGTCAGGGAATTTCGATAAAATACAAGAAGCGAGTATTGTTTTTCAAAATTTAACAACAGAACTAGCGGCAGAATATACCAAACGTATTGAAGAGATAAATGCTTTAAATCATAAAGCAGAAGTAGAAACCGTAGAAGGAATCTATACAAATAATAGAGCTGATATCGACCTAAACCTATTAGTTTATGATGGAGATAGAGATTATGTGATCGCTTTTCAACAAGACGATTTAATACAAAAAACGTTAGAAAAAGTAAATAAGAATAGTGGTAAATTTAAGTCTAGAAAACATTTATTAAAATCTAGTTTAAGGTTGACAAAAACTTTAGCGCCTATGCTTCATGAAATAGGAGAGCATTGTAAAAAGACGTTAAAGCTTAAAGCAGATATTGAGTTTTTTGTGTACCAAGGTGATACTTTTAATGCTTCTTGTTATCCGCCAGACGATAATAAATTATACATTATTTTATCATCCGGAATTTTAGAGCGTTTCTCTAAAGAGGAATTAACTTTTGTTGTTGGTCATGAAATAGGACATGTACTTTTTGAACATTTTGATTATCCTGTAAGACAAATTTTAGATACTGGAGAAAATGATTTAGCGCCAATTCACGCAATGAAATTGTATGCTTGGAACAGAAATGCAGAAATAAGTGCCGATAGAGCAGGATTGTTATGTTGCCAGAATTTTGAAGCTGTTGGTCGTACTTTCTTTAAATTATCATCCGGCGTAACTACAGATTCTTTAGATTTTCAATTGAATGCTTACATAGAACAATTTGTAGATTTAGAAGAAGTTTTAAACGATTCTAATTTAGATCCTTCAGATTGGTATAGCACTCATCCTTTTAGTCCGTTAAGAATTAAAGCCTTAGAGCTTTTTAATAAAAGTGAAACGTATGCTGCTTTTAATACATCTGTTTCAGGTGAAATTACTGAGGAAGCTATGGAGGTAGAAATTAAAAGAATTATGTCTTTAATGGAACCAGAAAACTTAGAAGATGAAAGCGAACATTCTGAGAAAATACAACGTTTAATGTTTTTAGGAGGCTATTTAATTTCAAATGCAGATGGTGTTGTAGATGATTCAGAAATACAGGCTTTAAGTAGTATTGTGGCTCCGAAAGTTTTTGCCAATTGTATGATGACCATAAAAGGTCTTACAGAAGATGAAATGATTAGCGAAGTACAACAACTTACCAAAGATTTAGATGTTGTATTGTCTGTGATGCAGAAGCTAAACATTTTAAGAGATTTATCTATTATATCTTATGCTGATGGAGAAATAGATGATAGTGAAGTAAATGTTTTGTACAATTTAGCAAGGCTTTTATATATCAATACAGATTTCATAGATCGTGTTATTGGTGATGCACAAGGTATTTAATAAAAAATAAATAGTTACTGTTTAAGAGTTGGGGGACTTTTATTACAGTTAATTAGAAAGGTAGTGACTTTATATTACTGCCTTTTTTAAAGACTTTTATGCTTCTAATATATTTAATTTTGGTTGTTATAGACCCTATTATTGATGATGCATAATGAGTTTAATGCATAATTAATAAACCCTGTTTAAGGGTTGGGGGATCCTTATTACAGTTAGTTAGAAAGGTGGTGATTTTATATTACTGCCTTTTTTTTTACCCTAAAGCGACTGAAACTTCTTGTTTGAGTAATTTTCTGCTGAACATACTATCAACAAAAATGGCAGATTTATTTTATTTATTTAAATCAAAAAATCCACATAAATTATATGTGGATTTTTATAAATTATAGAAAAATTGCCTTCTACATATTTCTTCTATATTGTCCGCCAACTTTAAACAACGCTTCTGTAATTTGCCCTAAAGAACAAATTTTAGTTGCTTCCATTAACTTCTCAAATAAGTTTTCATTTTGAATTGCAGCTTCCTGTAAAATTGCAATTTGAGCAGCAACTTCAGTAGGGTTTGCATTATTCAATAAATCTTTCGTCTTAATTTGAAATTGTTTCTCTTCTTCCGTTGCTCTAATAATTTCTGCAGGCTGAACCGTTGGAGAGCCTTTAGAACTTAAAAAAGTATTTACACCAATAATTGGGAATTCTCCATTGTGTTTTAAGGTTTCATAATACAAACTTTCTTCTTGTATTTTAGAACGCTGATACATCGTTTCCATGGCTCCTAAAACGCCACCACGTTCTGTAATTCTATCAAATTCATCTAATACTGCAGTTTCAACCAAATCGGTTAATTCTTCAATAATAAATGCACCTTGTATTGGGTTTTCATTCTTCGTTAAACCTAATTCTTTATTAATAATTAACTGAATAGCCATAGCTCTTCTTACCGACTCTTCTGTAGGTGTTGTAATTGCTTCGTCATACGCATTTGTGTGTAAAGAATTACAGTTATCGTTAATTGCATACAATGCTTGCAACGTAGTTCTAATATCATTAAAATCGATTTCTTGCGCGTGTAAAGAACGACCAGAAGTCTGAATATGATACTTTAACATTTGTGCTCTTGGGTTTGCTCCGTATTTAATTTTCATCGCTTTTGCCCAAATTTTACGAGCAACTCTACCAATTACAGAATATTCTGGGTCAATTCCGTTTGAGAAAAAGAAAGATAAGTTTGGTCCGAATTTATTAATGTCCATTCCTCTGCTTAAATAATACTCAACATAGGTAAATCCGTTAGACAATGTCAACGCCAATTGCGTAATTGGGTTTGCACCCGCTTCTGCAATGTGATACCCAGAGATAGAAACCGAATAAAAATTTCTGACTTGTTTTTCGATGAAATATTCTTGCACATCACCCATTAATCGCAACGCAAATTCTGTAGAAAAAATACACGTATTCTGTGCCTGATCTTCTTTTAAAATATCCGCTTGCACCGTTCCTCTAACTTGTGCTAGGGTGTCTTTTTTTATTTGTTGATAAACGTCTGATGGTAAAACTAAATCCCCCGTTAAACCTAAAAGCATCAACCCTAAACCATTATTTCCTTCAGGTAAATTCCCTTGGTAGGTTGGTCTTTCTAATCCTTTTAAATCATAAACTTCTAAAAAAGTAGCTTCAACACGTTTTTCTAACTTGTTTTCTATAATATATTTCTCACAATTCTGATCAATGGCAGCATTCATAAAGAAACCTAACAACATAGGTGCTGGGCCATTTATAGTCATAGAAACAGAAGTCATATGATGACTTAAATCGAAACCAGAATACAATTTTTTAGCATCGTCTAAACAACAAATTGAAACCCCTGCATTACCAATTTTCCCATAAACATCTGGTCTTTTTCCAGGATCGTTACCATATAATGTAACAGAATCAAACGCCGTAGAAAGACGTTTTGCGTCCATTCCTAAACTTACATAATGAAAACGTCTGTTTGTTCTTTCTGGTCCACCTTCACCAGCAAACATTCTTGTTGGGTCTTCACCTGTTCTTTTAAACGGATACAAACCTGCTGTGTACGGGAATTCTCCGGGGACATTTTCTTGTAAATTCCAACGTAATAAATCTCCCCAAGCTTTATATTTTGGTAACGCAACTTTAGGAATTTGTGTATGCGATAGCGATTCGCTGTGTGTTTCTATGTTAATTTCTTTATCACGCACTTTAAACGTGTAAATTGGGTCTTTATATTTCTGAACTTTTTCTTGCCAATTCAAAATAACTTCCCAATTATAAGGATCTAAATTTAATTTTACTTTTTCGAATTGAGCTAGTAGTAGTTTTAAGAAGAATGTTTTAGTTTCCTCGTCAGTCGTTCCTCCTTCTGTCGGAATGACATTTAACTTGTCATTCTGAACTTGTTTCAGAATCTCATCATTATCAAGTCCTGTTTTTATTAATAAAGAGGTCTCGACTGTGCTCGACCAGACATTTTCTCCTAAAGAAAGTATCGTTTGATAAATTCCGTATAACTTCTGAGCAACTACAACTTGGTCGTCTACTTTTTTATCATACGCTCTGTTACTTTCTGCAATTTCAGATAAATAACGAACTCTTGCAGGCGGAATTACAAAAATCTTTTCAGACATTTCTTTGGTAATTTCCATTTTAGATTTTAAATCTACACCTGTTTTTTCAACCAACTTGTCCATAATACTTTTGTACAAAGTATTCATACCAGGATCGTTAAACTGAGAAGCAATGGTACCATAAACAGGTAAATCATCTTGATGAATATGCCACAAATTATTGTTGCGCATATATTGTTTTTTTACATCTCTAACGGCGTCTAAAGCACCACGTTTATCAAACTTATTAATGGCAACTAAATCTGCATAATCTAGCATGTCAATTTTTTCTAACTGAGTTGCTGCACCAAATTCTGGTGTCATAACATATAAAGAAGTATCAGAATGTTCTATAATTTCGGTGTCGGATTGTCCGATACCAGAAGTTTCTAAAATAATTAAATCGAATTCTGCAGCCTTTAAAACTTGTACCGCTTCATTTACATATTTAGACAAAGCTAAATTAGATTGTCTTGTTGCTAAAGAACGCATATATACACGAGAATCGTTTATAGCATTCATTCTAATTCTATCACCTAAAAGTGCACCACCTGTTTTTCTTTTTGATGGATCTACAGAAATTAAACCAATAGTTTTTTCTGGAAAATCGATTAAAAATCGACGAACTAATTCATCAACCAAAGAAGATTTTCCTGCTCCTCCAGTTCCAGTAATTCCTAAAACGGGTGTTTTAGAATCTTTGTTTTTTGTATGAATTTTATCTAAAGTATCTTTTGCAATTTCAGGAAAATTTTCTGCAGAAGAAATTACTCTAGCAATTTTACCAATTTCTTTATTTGCTAATTCTTTTATATCAACATTTAATTTATCTCCAATAGCAAAATCAGAAGTTGCTACCAAATCATTAATCATTCCCTGCAAACCTAAAGCTCTACCATCATCCGGAGAATAAATTTTTGTTACTCCATAATCCATCAGCTCCTTTATTTCTTTAGGAAGGATTACGCCACCACCGCCGCCAAAAATTTTAATATGTCCAGCACCTTTTTCTTTCAATAAATCAAACATGTATTTAAAATACTCATTATGTCCTCCTTGGTAAGAAGTAATTGCAATGGCATTAACATCTTCTTGTATGGCACAATTTACCACCTCTTCAACAGATCTATCATGACCTAAATGAATCACTTCTACACCTGTGGCCTGAATAATTCTACGCATAATATTTATAGAAGCATCATGCCCATCAAAAAGAGCAGCAGCAGTAACAATACGTACTTTGTGTTTTGGTTTATAAGATGTAATTTGTTTCATTCGTAAAATTTATATAAAATTAGTACTGCAATTTAGTGAATTATTAAAAAAATACATATTTTTTTAATGTATTATTGTTTTTCAAGGATTTTAGAGTTAATTCCATTTACATACTCTTTAACTACGTTCAGTTCCTTTGCATAAGAATAACCTTCAAATCCGTTGATATTTTCTAGGCGAACTGTTGCATTATAATATGTTAAATAGAGAGATGACAGTGGTAAATAAGTCCAATGCCATTTTTCTTCACTATAACCTGTTCTTCCATTTTCTTTGGAAGTATACACTTGATAAAAACCAAATATATGTGCATTTTGCAACAACCAATTGTATTCTTTTAGTCCTTTTCCATTTCCGAAATAAGCATTATTAAGACTGTTAATGTCTATATCCGTTCCCCAATGATGACGAGAAGTGGAAGGCATAGAACTAAATTCTAAAATCTTTTTTGCTCTATCTAATGGAGGTAAACTTTTATATTTATCATTCCATTTGTAATCCCAAATACGTTTTTGATGATTAAAATTTCTGGTTCCTGATAGTATGGTAAATGAAATATCTTCTTTTAAAGCGGCATTATTCATTTGTAAAAAAGCCTCTAAAACGTCTTTTCTTAAGTATATTTTTTTTGATGAGTTTTCTTTTGGTACCGTTGTAAAATCTGAATTTTCTGTGTAATTAAATTTTCCTAAAACATAATTTGTGTTTAGATATTTTGGATATATAGGAATGGATTTTTTTTCCTCAACAACTTCAGTAGTTTGTATTGCAATTTTCTTTGGTGTAGGCTTACAACCATTAAAACATCCGAAGAGAAAAAGAATACCTATTAGTTTTAAAGGTACTTTATAAATGCCCAAAATTTCCGTTTTTTTATGTAGTTAAAATTATTTTCATTTTGATAAGCTTCACGTTCGAAACTTATATTTTTATAAGCAAGGTAACTGTTTTTATGTCTTAAAATTTTAAAAACCCACTCTAGGATATAAAAAATGTAGAAGAATATCAGTAACAATTCAGCTTGCTGTTTTAAATGTATTTTTTCATGGTTTACTAAAACTTGATCATCTTTTAAATCTTTCTTTTTTAGAAAAATAAAAGGAAACAAAGTGATGCCCACAAAACCTTTTGGTATTAAATATTTAGCAATTAGAATCATTAATTAAAGTTAAACAATATTCATTACAAAATAAATATATTTGGGTAAATTTCTTCACATAAGATAATGAAGTAAGGAGTTTTTTAAATCTTATTTTGCAATTATCAATCAAACTTAGAAGCAGATTTTTTTTACAATGAATGTATTTCTATTTGTTATAAGATTCATTTTTGCTTGTTAATAAGAGTTTTACGATTATTTTGGCATGTTTATTGCTGATTATAAGAAGTGTAGAAGCATTTAGAAATTACATTTTTTTTGAAAGGAAACAATGTGGTATTAAGAAGATGTTAGGTGAAAAAAAAGTAGTCTTGTATATCATTTGAAAGGTAATGCAAGTTGTAAAACACTTGTTTGGTCTATTTTTCAATTTTGCAGACAGTGCTTTAATTGAATTAATAATATAAAACAAATCTCATGAAAAAAACATTTTTACTTTTGTTTAGTACTGTACTTTTAGCATCTTGTAGTGCTATAAAGGTTACAACCGATTATGATAATAAAGTAGATTTTACTCAATATAAAACGTTTGCTTTTTATAAACCAGGAATCGATAAAGCAGAGATTTCTGATTTAGATAAAAAACGAATTTTACGTGCCATAGAATCAGAATTACTAGTACAAGGATTCACAAAATCTGAGAATCCAGATATGTTAGTGAGTATTTTTACTAAATCTAGAGAAAAAGTAGACGTAAACCAGAATAGAAATTTTGGCTATGGTTACGGTTGGGGCTGGAACCCTTGGATGATGGGAGGAAGAAATAACATAAGTGTTTCTCAATATACAGAAGGTACGTTGTTTGTAGATTTTATTGATAAACAGCAAAAAGAATTGATTTGGCAAGGAATTGGAACAGGAGCTTTAAAGCTTCAAAATAGAGAAAAAAAAGAGGCTAGAATTAAAGAGTTTGTAAAAGAGATTATTTCTAGATTTCCACCAAAGAGAGAAAAATAAAAGTTAAAAAAGCGTTCTTAGGAACGCTTTTTTAATGGATTAAAAACTATTTTTGCAGTGTGTATAATAAAAGAGTAGCATTAGAAGAAGGTGATTTTTATGTAAACGAACAAGGTTATAAAGTGTTTACAGAAAAGTTTCATCTAAAAAGAGGTCATTGCTGTAAAAGCGGTTGTAAACATTGTCCTTATGGATATGATAAAAAAACAGATACTTTTAAATAAAAAGGTGACTTTCTGTAGAAAAGAGTTTCATAAGAATAGATAAATTTAGAAAAAATGATAAAAAAAGTTTTAATTTTAATGATTGCAATTCAGTTTGCAGGATGTGCAGAATTACAAAAAGTAGCAAACCAAGTTACTCAAAGTACAGGTTTAAGTCAAGAACAAATTGGTAATGGTTTGCGTGCGGCTTTAGATAAAGGAATAAAGGACCAAGTTTCTAAATTAACTGCAACAAACGGATTTTATAAAAATGAGTTGGTAAAAATTATGTTGCCAGAAGAGTTACAAGCTGTAGATAAAGGTTTGCGTAATATTGGTTTAAGTAATTTAGCAGATGAAGGAATTAAAGCTTTAAACAGAGCGGCAGAAGATGCCGTTAAAACGGCAACGCCTATTTTTGTAAATGCAGTAAAAGACATGTCTTTTGCAGATGCTAAAAATATTCTTTTAGGAGATAAAAATGCAGCAACTACGTATTTACAAACCAAAACGACTACTAGTTTAACAGCAAGTTTTAGCCCTGTAATTAAAAATTCTTTTTCTAAAGTAGGAGCAGATAAAATTTGGAGTAATTTAATTACAAAATATAATTCTATTCCTTTTGTAAAAAGTGTAAACCCAGACTTAACACAGTATGTAACTGCAGAAGCTTTAAAAGGAGTTTATACAATGATTGAAGTAGAAGAAAAAGGAATTAGAGAAAATGTAGGTTTGCGTAGTACTGCTTTATTAAAACAAGTATTTGCGTTGCAGGACAATAAATAACAATACCCCTTTATATTTTTAAAGGCATTTAAGACTCACTATTTATAAATAGTGAGTCTTTTTTTTTTCTTCATATTTATTATTTATCTTCTTTCCTGTAAATAATGTGCCTATTCTATCACTAAATTTTACTAAATATCATTAATTTTCAAAGTATTAAAAAGAGTTTTTTAGGCGGTTTTCTCTATTTTTTCGTGATAATAAAAGAAAAAGCACTTTTAGTTTCAACTTTATAAAAATGAATTTTAAAAGGGGTATATTTTTTTAATACTATCATTTTCAGTAGGTTACTGTTTAGTATTAACCTAATTAGTCTTTTTTGTGATGTTTAAGAAGAAATTAGCAAAATGAAATAAAAAAGATGTTCATGAAATTTTTGCTTTAATTGAGAAAAATGAAGTTAATGGTTTTAAAAATAATAATACTCAATCCGATAATTCATTAAATAATTAACTTTAAAATTATTGGTTACTTACTTTTCTTATAAAAATATTGTGAAATCTGTTAAGTTATTGTTAAATAAAAAAAAGAGTTATTTGTTAAGTAATGTTTAAGGTATTGTTTAATATACTGAATATTATTCAATAAAATTATGGTTTTTTATTTAAAAAATAAATAAATGTTAATCTTTCTTTTTTATATTAAGAAAATTTTAAGATTTTTGGAACATAATTAATTCAAATAGATATTACAATGAAAAAATTTTTTAAGGTATCCCTCATACTATTTTTGGGGTTGATTGTGCAAGTTACTTTTGCTCAAAAGAAAACTATTTCTGGGACAGTCTCAGATGAGTCAGGGAGTTTACCTGGTGTAAGTGTTTTAGTAAAAGGTACTAATACAGGAGTAGAAACAGATTTTGATGGAAACTACAAAATTGCTAGTAAAAGTGGAGACGTGTTAGTGTTTAGTTACTTAGGCTTCAAGTCTACACAAAAGAAAGTAGGAGCTTCGGCTGTTATTAATGTAGTTTTACAAGAAGATAGTAGTGTCTTAGAAGAGGTTATAGTTGTGGCCTTTGGTACAACAACCAAAGAAGCTTTTACAGGTTCTGCAAATGTTGTAGGTGCAAAAGATTTAGCACTTAGATCTGTAACATCACCAATTGGAGCTATTGAAGGTAAGGCAACTGGTGTTCAGTTTGTTGCGGCATCAGGTCAACCAGGTTCTTCTCCAGAAATTGTAATTCGTGGTGTTGGTACTCTTAATGGTAGTTCAACTCCATTATACATTGTAGATGGAATACAGTTTGATGGTTCATTAAGTTCTATCAATCAAGATGATATTGCTTCTATGACAGTTTTAAAAGATGCAGCTTCAACGTCATTGTATGGTTCTAGAGCAGCAAATGGTGTAGTTATTATTACAACAAAAAAAGGAAGAAATAATAAAACAACTGTAAGTGCATCAACTCAATACAGTGTTATTACAAGATCTGTACCTAATTATGATAGAGTAGGAGCTGGTTCTTATTATGAGTTAATGTGGGAAGGTTATAAGAATACAATTGGTGGTGCAAATCCAGAAATTGAAGCTTCTGCAAAAATATTTAATCAATTAGGTTATAATCCATTTAATGTTGCAAATGATCAAATTGTAGGAACAGATGGTAAATTAAATCCTAATGCGAAACTTAAGTATGAGTCTTTAGATTGGTTCGATTATTTAGAAAGATCTGGTAGTAGAAAAAGTCATTCTGTAAATGTTGCCTCTGGTGGCGAAAATCATTCTATATTTTATTCTGCATCTTATTTAAAAGAAGAAGGCTATGTTATAGAAAGTGATTATGAAAGAGTAACGAATAGATTAAATGCAGATTTTTCTCCAACCGATAATATTACTGTTGGTGGTAGTGTGTATATTACAGCTACAAATTCTCATGGGCCAACTAGTGGAGGAGATAACTCTACAGTAAATCCTTTTAGTTGGGCTAATGATTTAGGTCCTATTTACCCAGTTTATCAAGTAGGTATCGATGGTAAAATATTAAATGATATATCAGGTAATCCTTTATATGATTTAGGAGAAGGGTATCCAGATAGTAATATTCAAACAAGACCTTACAATCCAGGAAGACATGGTATTGCAGAGTTAATTTTAAATGAAGATCAAGATAAGTTAAACTTATATGGGTTTAGAAACTACCTTGAAGTAAAACTTGCAGAAGGATTAAAGGCTAAGGTAACTTACGGTAGAGATATTCAAGATAACATCACTAAAGGTTATGAAAACGAAACAGTAGGAGATGGAGCACCAACAGGTAGATATAGTGAAGATAGATTTAGGAGAGTTGTAGAGAATTTTAATCAAATTTTAACTTATAATACTTCTATTAAGGATATTCATAATATAGATGTTACTTTAGGTCATGAAAGTTTTGATAGAAGTTTTTCTACATTAGGAGGTATTGCTAATACGCAAGCTGCTGCAGGCATTTATGAATTTGATAATTTTGCTGCAGGAGATAATGTAAATGGAAACAGTACAGATCATAGAATTGAAGGTTATTTTGCAAGATTAAACTACAACTTTGATAGCAAATATTACTTAAGTGCTTCTGCAAGAAGAGATGGTACATCTAGGTTTTCTAAAGATGCACGTTGGGGAACTTTTTATTCAGTAGGTGGTTCTTGGAGAATTGACCAAGAGAAATTTATGGAAAATATTTCTTTTATAGATAGATTAAAATTAAGAGCATCTTACGGTGAAATTGGTAATGAAAGAGTAGGTTCTTTTTATGCTTCTCAAGCATTATATGAAATAATACCAAATGCGGGTACACCTGGTATTATTTGGAGTAATACTGGAAATCAAAAGTTAGAGTGGGAAAACCAAGTTAGTTGGGATGTTGCTTTAGAGTTTAGTATGTTTAATAATGTATTAGATGGTTCTGTAGAATTTTACAAAAAATCTTCTCAAGATTTATTATATGAATTAGGTATTCCTCTTTCAGAAGGATTAGATGTATTCCCTACAAATTTAGGAGATCTTTACAACCAAGGTATAGAGGTTAGTTTAACAGGTCACTTATTAAGAACAAAAGATTTTAATTGGGATTTAAGTGTACAGGCTAGTACTTTTAAAAATGAAATTACAAAAATTGATAGTCCTGCAGATAACGGTTCAAAACGTTGGGAAGAAGGTAGGTCTATATATGATTACTATATTTATCATTATGCAGGAGTAGATGTAGATAATGGAGATGCACTATATTATATGTTTGAAGATGCAGTTGATGGTGGAAGAGTAGCTGTTTTAAACGCAGATGGTACACAAGCCACTACTAACGATTTTCAGGATGCTGGAGAGGCGTTTACAGATACTAGTAGTATTCCAGATTTATTAGGGTCTGTTTCTAACTCATTTAGATATAAACAATTTACACTAGACTTATTATTTACTTTTGGTATTGGAGGAGAGATTTTAGATAGTGGATATACTTCATTAATGCACCCAGGAACTTTTGGGAATGCTTTACATGTAGATGCAAAAAATGCTTGGAGAGTTCCTGGAGATGTTACAGATGTACCTCGTTTAGAAAACGGAAACCCTAACCAAACAGTTGCAGGTTCTACTCGTTTTTTAACAGATGCATCTTATGTGGCTTTAAAAAATGTAAACCTAGGATATAGTTTTGATAAGGATGTTGCAGAGAAGTTAGGTTTAAGTAATTTACGTGTTTCTCTTTCTGGTGAGAATATTTTTATCAACACGGAAAGAACTGGGTTAAATCCTCAATATAGTTTATCAGGAACACAAACTGCATCTGACTATAGTCCTTCTAGAACAGTAACTTTAGGAGTAAATCTATCTTTCTAGAAGTCATTAAATTATATAAATTATTAAATAAAAACATTATATTATGTTACGAAAAATTAACCTATTAATTTTAGGATTACTAGTAATGCTAATTACCAGTTGTGAAGATGACTTTTTAGAAACAACACCAACAGATTCTATTGCAGAAGTAGAAGCTTTTGCAAATGTAGACAATATGTTTTTGGTGTTAAATGGTTTGCATAGAGTAATGTATGCTCAAAATCCTATATCAGGAGGGACATCAAGTAGAAGTGGACAGAGTTTTTATATCCCAGCTTTAGATGCTATGGGTGGACAAATGATTCACTCATCACCAGGAAATGGTTGGATGAGAAGTGAATTAAGGTGGTTAACACATACAAACGCAAACTTTACAACAGTAAATAATTTTTGGTATATGCGTTACCATATTATAGCTACTTCTAATAATCTAATTAATTTAATTGAAGAAAAAGGTTTTTCTGAATCAGATGAAGATGTAAGAAATATTCTAGGTCAAGCGTATGCGTATAGAGCTTGGGCATATCATCAATTAATTTCAACATTTGCAAAAGGGTATTTAATTGGTACTCCTGCTACAGATGCAGGTGTTCCTTTGTTGTTAATTACTGGAGCTCCTTATACAAGTGCTCCTAGATCTACAGTTCAGGTTGTTTATGATCAAATAAATGCAGATATAGCAAATTCTATAAGCTTTTTTGATGGTGCCTCTAAACCAGATAATAAATCTCATTTATCTATAAATGCAGCTCAAGGTTTAAAAGCTAGAATAGATTTAACGCAAGGTAAATGGCAAGGTGCAGCAGATGCTGCAATAGCAGCACGTGAAGGTTTTCCATTGTTAGATGAAACTAAATGGTTATCTGGTTTTAATACGGTAGAACTTTCTGAAGTAATTTGGGGAGGTACTGTTATTGAAGCAGAATCAAACTTTTTTCAATCTTTATTTTATTTTATTGGACCAACTTTTAATGGTAGTCAAAATAGATCAAACCCTAAGTTAATTAATAAAGAGGTTTACGATGCAATACCGTCTACAGATTTTAGAGTTAACATGGCGTTACCATTGGCTCCAAATACAAATTCTTCTGCATCTAACGGAGAAGGTGGTAGTTTTGAGACTGATCCAAATTATACTTCAGCAGAAGAGTTTTTTGCTGCTAAAACAGAAGTTTTAGAGAAATATGGTATGACTTCTGCACATAATACTCATCCGTATATGGCAGTTAAATTTTTACAAAAGAATCCAGGATCAATAGATCCAGATGATGTTCTTTACATGCGTTCTTCAGAAATGTATTTAATAGAAGCAGAGGCTAAGGCGATGTTAGATGATGTAACTGGAGCACAAGCTGTTCTTCAGGTTTTTGGAGCTAGTAGAGATACTGCTTATGATGCTTCTGTATATACTTCTAAAGAAGCTTTAATGGCGCATATTAAATGGCAAAGAAGAGTAGAGCTTTATGGAGAAGGATTTAGTTTTCATGATCACATCCGTTGGGATGAAGGAATCGATTTAACAAATTCTGGAGCTGATGATAATTTATATAGAGATGGTTTTATTCAAGAAAAGCCTTCTTTAAATGATGCTTGGATTTGGAAAATTCCACAAGATGAAATTGATGCAAACCCAAATTTAACGGAAGCAGATCAAAATTAAGAAGTTATTTTTAACTTTATTAAATATTTAAAACCACCTTTCTTAAGGTGGTTTTTTATGATTAAAGCTTAATAGATATTAAAAAACTCTTTGTTTGTAAAGCAAAGAGTTTTTTTTGTTGTGATTTTATTTTAAAAGTTCTTTTTTTAATGAAGCGTTTTAAAGTAGTCAAATGCTTTTATTAACCGACTTCCGTACCAAGAAAACATTTCTCCATCAACAAGAACTGCTTTTGCTTGTTGGGTATGTTTTTCTATTTCTAGAAGATGTGTTTCTTTAAAAGGATAAGGTTCGGAAGATAAAAACACGAAATCTAGTTCTTCATGTAATTTCATTTCTTCCAAATCAATTTCTGGGTAACGTTCTTTATGCTGATAAATATTATCAAACTTGTTTAAAAGCAGTAAGTAATTGATGAACGTAGAGTTTCCGACAGCCATCCAAGGAGTTTTCCAAATAAAATAAACTACTTTTTTTGCTTTTTTATTTTTGATAAATTCTTTAAAAATTGCTAATTCAGAATTAATTTTTAGAATAATTTCTGTCGCTTTATTTTCTACGGAAAATAACATTCCGTATTGTTTTATCAGTTCTAAATTATCATCAATTGTAAAAATATCAGAAACATGTGTTGGCGCAATTTTTTCGCAGCTCCCAACAATTTGTTTAGTATTTTCTTCTTTATTACAAAGAATGATATCAGGCTGTAAAGCCTTTATTTTATCAATGTGAATATTTTTTGTACCACCAACAATCGTTTTAGTTTCTTTTAAATGATTGGGATGAACGCAAAATTTTGTAACACCAACAATTGAGTCTTCTAAACCTAAGTCGACTAATAATTCTGTTAAACTTGGTACAAGACTAATAATACGTTTCGGCGTTTTATCAAACGTTAAAATCCGCCCTATTTGATCTTGAAATTCCATGAACTTATTGTGCTAAAATAGTCGCCATTTCTTGTTGTAATTCTTCGGCTTTTAAAGCAGCGTTTTGAGCAAAATTTTCATCTTTAGAAGCGTAAATAATTCCTCTAGACGAATTGATTAATAAACCAATATTTTCTGATAAACCATATTTACAAACATCTTGTAAATTACCTCCTTGAGCGCCAACTCCCGGAACTAAAAGAAATGAATTAGGAACAATTTTTCTAATTTCAGTAAAATATTCTGCTTTTGTTGCGCCAACAACATACATTAAGTTTTTAGAATTTTTCCATCCTTTAGAAGTTTCTAAAACCTCTTTGTATAGTTCTCTACCGTTTACTTCTTTAGTTTGAAAATCGAAAGCACCTTCATTAGAAGTTAAGGCTAACATAATAGTATGCTTATTTTTAAACGCTAAAAATGGCTCTACAGAATCTTTTCCCATATAAGGCGCAACGGTAACAGAATCGAACGCTAAATCTTCTAAAAAAGCTTTGGCGTACATGGTTGAGGTATTACCAATATCGCCACGTTTTGCATCTGCAATTGTATAGATTTCTGGGTAATTTTTATTTAGATACTGGATAGTTTTTTCTAAAGATTGCCATCCTTTTATTCCGTAAGCTTCATAAAAAGCGGTATTTGGTTTATAGGCAACACACAGATGATGCGTAGCATCGATAATTGCTTTGTTAAATGCAAAAATAGGATCTTCTTCTTTTAAAAGATGCTGCGGAATTTTGTTTAAATCCACATCCAATCCGATACATAAAAATGATTTTTTCTGTTTAATTTGGGCAATAAGTTCTTGTGTTGTCATTTGTTTTCTAAAAGTTACGCAAAAGTAGGTATTTTTGTTTTTAAATAAAGCGTCTAATTGTAAGTTTTGGGGTTTTTAGATGACAAAAAAGATAAAATAAGTAATGTTCAAAAAAATAATAGTCTTAGTTTTTGTATCGTTTTTAACGAGTTGTAGTTTAGAAGCTCAATCTGAATTTTCAGAAAAAGCACTGAATGAAAAAGTATATAATTTAAACGACGAAGTAAGTACGTTTAAAGAAGTAATTAATCTACATAAAGGGAAAAAGATATTCATTGATGTTTGGGCTTCTTGGTGTAGAGATTGTTTGGTAGGAATGCCAAAAGTAAAAGAATTGCAAAAGGAGTTTCCAGAAGTAGTGTATTTATTTTTATCGGTTGATGAAAAAAAGGACTCGTGGAAAAGAGGTGTAAAGCGTTATGATGTTATTGGTGAGCACTACAATTTACCACAAGGAATGAAAAAAGGAGATTTGGTTAATTTCTTAAACCTTAATTGGATTCCTAGATATGTTGTAGTTGATGAAAACGGAAAAATAGCGTTATTTAATGCAACAGATGCTTCTGATGAAAATATAATTGAAGCATTAAAAGAATAAATACTTTAATAGTAATCATAATTGAGTGTGTGTTTTTTTTATCAGCGATAGCGGTTTAAAGGCCTATTTATACCATTAAAAAAAAACATATAAAACGTTATCGTAACTATTTGCTTTTCTAAGTGATTTTTGTCTTTCCATTTCTTAAATTTACATCCAAATTAATAAAAACATTAACAAGAACCTTTTAGGTGATAAAATAAGAATTATGAGAACAAAAATAGTAGCAGGTAACTGGAAAATGAATAATGATAAGAAAGAAAGTAAAAAACTTATCAAAGATTTAAAAAAAGCAATTAAAAATGAGAAATTAAAAAACACTCGTGTTATTGTTGCTCCTACTTTTGTAAACTTATCAGCTTCTTTAAAAGCAGCGAAAGATTCTGCTATAGAGGTAGTTGCTCAAAATATGCACCAAGCTAAAAATGGTGCTTATACAGGAGAAATTTCTGCAGATATGTTAAAAGCAATCGGAATTAAAACGGTTATTTTAGGACACTCGGAAAGAAGAACTTATTTTAATGAAACAGATGCGTCATTAGCAGCAAAAGTAGATGCTATTTTAGAAAATGATTTAGAAACAATTTTTTGTTTTGGAGAATTATTAGAAGACAGAAAATCTGAAAACCATTTTGCAGTAGTAGAAAGCCAAATTTCTAATGCATTATTCCATTTAGGAGCAGATGCTTGGAAAAGCATTATTTTAGCTTACGAGCCAGTTTGGGCAATTGGTACGGGAGAAACTGCAAGTGCAGAACAAGCGCAAGAAATGCATGCTTTTATTAGAAGTATTGTAGCTAAAAAATACAATCAAGAAGTTGCAGATGCTGTTTCTATTTTATATGGTGGTAGTGTAAAACCTGCAAACGCAGAAGAAATTTTCTCTAAACCAGATGTAGATGGTGGGTTAATTGGTGGAGCTGCTTTAAATGTAGATGATTTTACAGGAATTATTAAAGCTATTTAAGCATCGTACTTAAAGATATTTACAATAAATTTGCATCGAGATTTTAAAATCTCGATGCATTTTTTTTACAAGAAGTTTATGGACAATATATATATAGAATACAATTTTACAGTTACACCAAAAGTACCTGGAACAGAAATTTTAATTGCAGAATTAGGAGAAGTTGGTTTTGAGAGTTTTGTTGAAAATGAAAACGGAGTAACCGCTTACATTCAAAAAGATGATTGGAACGCTAGCGTTTTAGAGGACATCTTTGTTTTAAATTCTGAAGAGTTTTCTATTGAATATAACCATAGCGAAATAGCACAAACAAATTGGAATGCAGAATGGGAAAATAATTTTTCTCCTATTCAGGTGGAAGATGTTGTAAGTATTCGTGCACCTTTTCATGAAAATCCTAATTTAAAATACGACATTGTAATAGAACCAAAAATGAGTTTTGGTACAGGTCATCATGAAACTACACACATGATGGTACAACATTTATTACAATTAGATTTAGAAGGTAAAAAAACATTAGATATGGGATGTGGAACTGGTATTTTAGCAATTTTTGCTGAAATGAAAGGAGCAAACCCTATTGATGCTATCGATATTGATAATTGGTGTTATGAAAATTCTATAGAGAATGTTGAGAGAAATAATTGTAAAAATATTTCTGTTTTTGAAGGAGAAGCGGCACTTTTAATCAATAAAAAGTATGATGTTATTATTGCCAACATCAATAGAAATATTTTGTTGATGGACATGCAGGCGTATACTAGTTGTTTAAATGATAATGGAGTGCTTTTATTAAGTGGTTTTTACCAAGAAGATATACCAATTATAGATGCAGAAGTTTCTAAGTACAATTTAAAATTAGATACTGTTATAGAAAGGAATAATTGGGTTGCATTAAAATACAATAAATTGTAATTTTGTAATTATGAGCACAAAAGAAAAAGTACAAGAAGACATTGATGTTTTAGAGCAAGAAGTTTTTCAGCATGAAATAGTGTTACATAATGATGATGTTAATACTTTTGATCATGTAATAGATTCTCTTGTAAATGTTTGTGAGCACTCATTTGAGCAAGCAGAGCAATGTGCAACTTTAGTACATTATAAAGGAAAATGTACTGTTAAATCTGGTGAGCTTAAAGATTTAGAACCAAGATGTTCTAAGTTGTTACAGTTAGGTTTGTCTGCAGAATTAGTGTAATTGAAAAATTGTAGTTTATGGAAAATGTTTTTAAGTATTACGAGTTTTCACCTTTCTTTTTAGATACATCAGATAGTTTTTCTGGACATGAAATTTGTTATTCTGAATTAAATGATACTCATTTTTTAATTTTTGAAAAAAATAATGATGCATATAATTTATATGTATCAAGATATCTTAACAAAAAAGATATTGGTGTGAATGCTCCAGAAATATTAGAGTTATTAGTAGAAAACTACGATAAAAGTATTCCCGCTCATCGTATAATGATTAAGCAGTATCTTCATTAAAGTACCTCTTACCGAATAATTTTTTAGAAATACCTATTTTATTTTTTATTTGCAGTGACCTTTTAAACAAATTGGTGTCATATAGATAAGAGATAAATAAATGATGGTTAAAAAAAATATTCTATTAGTACTTTTTATTATTATTCCGGTTATTGTGTTTGGTCAAAATGTACCTGCTCCTGCAGGGCCACCACCACCTCCGGGTTTACCTATAGATAATTTAATTGGTTTGTCATTTTTAATAAGTTTAGGTTTAATATACGGTTCTAAAAAGATCCTTAAAGATAGTAGTAGTTAGTTTTATACTAAGTTTGGTTAGACGAAAAGGCCTTGAATTTATTCAAGGTCTTTTTTATTTACTCAATTAAGGTAAAAAAATAGCAATATGTTTTACATAAATATATAATTTTTGTTTGCTTGCAGCTAAGGTTTGTTTTTAAGATAGAAACCTAATAGAAATACGGATAACCATAATGTAAAACCAAATTATAGTTCTATTTTTATAGTTACTATTATTTAGACATTAATGAACGCATCAGAAATAGAAAAGAAACTTCTAGACTTAATTAGTAACTTTAACAAAGAAACCTTTATATACAAGTTATTGTTAGTGTATAATTTGCCAAAAGCAACCATTACAAGATTGCAAAAAGGAACGGCTAATTTATCTGAAAATGAAGGCGAAGTCTCTTTAAAGAAAAAGTTGTTTTTTAGAGAAGAATATAAAGAAGATTTACATCTTACTATTTCTAAAATAACAAAAGAAATAAAGCACGACCAGCGGTTTGTAATTGTTACCGATTATAAAACCTTTTTGGCAATGGATACCAGAACAGGCGCAGGATTGGATATTCCTTTTAAAGATCTTCCTAAAAATTACGATTTCTTTTTGCCGTGGGCAGGAATGGAAAAAGCGCAACATCAAGAAGAAAATCCTGCAGATGTTAAAGCAGCCGTTAAAATGGCACGCTTGTTCGATGAAATTAAAAAAGATAATCCAGACGATTCACCCGAATTTATACACGAGTTAAATGTATTTCTATCTCGTTTATTGTTTTGCTTTTTTGCAGAAGATACCAATATTTTTACAGACAGTCAGTTTACAAATTCAATTGAATCGCATACCCAAACAGATGGTAGCGATTTAGATAGCTACTTAGAAAATCTTTTTAAAGTATTAGACATTCCCAATAATCAAAGAGAAAATTTACCAACATTTTTAAATGCGTTTCCGTATGTAAATGGTAGTTTATTTACTACTAAGATAAATGTACCTACCTTTTCTAGTAAATCTCGAAAAGTATTAATAGAAAGCGGACGACAAGATTGGTCTAACATAAATCCAGATATTTTTGGGTCAATGTTTCAGGCGGTAATTTCTGTAGACCAACGTGGTAGTTTGGGGCAGCATTATACGTCTGTACCTAATATTATGAAGGTGATAGAACCTTTGTTTTTAAACGATTTAAAGGAAGCGTTTGAAGATGCAAAAGGAAATCATAAAAAACTAAACGAACTTTTATTCCGATTAAAAAATATAAAAATATTTGATCCTGCCTGTGGTTCTGGTAACTTTTTAATTATTGCTTATAAAGAACTTCGGACTTTAGAAATGCAGGTTTTTAAAGAATTAGGCACTATGGCATTGTCTGAAATTTCCTTATCTAAGTTTTACGGAATTGAGTTAGACGATTTTGCCCATGAAATAGCAATTTTAGCTTTGTGGTTGGTAGAACACCAAATGAATGTAGCCTTTTTTAAAGAATTCGGACGCACAAACCCTGCACTACCCTTAACGCAAGCAGGAAATATTGTACAAGGAAATGCTACTCGTTTAGATTGGGAAATAGTGTGTCCTAAAAATGAAAATGATGAAACGTATATTTTAGGGAATCCGCCTTATTTGGGAGGGAGAATGCAAAATAAAGAACAAAAATCTGATTTAGAAATTGTTTATCTCCCATATGGGAAACCTAAAAAGGTTGACTACATAACTTGTTGGTTTTTTAAGGCATCTGAATATATTCGAGGGATAAATTCTAAATATTCCTTTGTAACAACAAATTCAATTTGCCAAGGTGAACAAGTTTCTTTAATATGGCCTCATATTTTAAACGCTCAATTAGAAATAGGGTTTGCATACACTTCTTTTAAATGGCAAAACAGCGCAAAGGATAATGCAGGAGTAACAGTTGCTATTGTTGGTGTTAGAAATATTATTAACGCACCAAAATATATATTTACAAATTTGGCTAAAGTTGAAGTGAAAAATATAAATTACTATTTAGCTAATTCAAGAAATATTTTTATTCAGAAACGAAGCCACTCACTTTCTTTTCCTTTTAAAATGGAATATGGAAATATGGCTATTGATGGAGGTTATTTAATTCTGTCTCAAGAAGAGAAGAATGAATTAATTCATAAATATATTTTTGCGAAAGAAATAATTAAACAAATATATGGAGCCCAAGAATTTTTAAATGGCATCAAGCGATTTTGTCTTTGGATCAAAAATGACCAATTAGAAGAGGCTAATAAAATTCCAGAAGTAGTAGAAAGAATATCTAAGGTAAAGGAAAAACGACTTTCAGGTAATGATAAAGGTTCTATTAGCTTAGCTGAAAAACCACATCAATTTAGAGAAATGAAAGAAGGTGTAATTTCAGCATTAATTGTTCCAACAGTTTCTTCTGAAAGGCGAAAATATATTCCATTAAGTTTTATTGATACAAGTAGTGTTATTATCGCTCCTAATCAGGCGATTTATGACCCAGAACCATTTATAATGGGTTTATTATCATCTCGAATGCATATGGAATGGGTTAAAACAGTAGCAGGGAGGTTGAAAACAGATTTTAGATATTCATCTTCACTTGTTTACAACACATTCCCATTCCCCAATATATCAAAACAACGTAAAGAAGAACTCACCCAATGTACGTTGGCTATTTTAGATGAACGATCTAAACATTCAGAAAAAACATTGGCTCAATTATACGACCCTAATAAAATGCCAGCAGGTTTAAAAGAAGCGCATCGTTTAAATGATTTGGCGGTAGAGCGTTGTTATAGAAGTACCCCTTTTACTACAGATGAAGAACGTTTAGAATACTTGTTTAAACTCTATGAAAAAATGATACAAGCAGAAAAGGAAAAAGAAACCCTTTTTGCCAAAGAGAAAAAAACACGTAAAACCAAAAAAGCCTAATGGAAAACAGCCAACAAAATAGCAACCTACAGCCTGTAAACAATTTTGTTATTTTTAGTACAGAAGAAGGTAAGGTAAATATAGATGTTTATTTTAAGGACGATACGCTTTGGTTAACTCAAAAAAAAATAGCAGCGTTGTTTCAAAAAGGTCGTTCTACCATTACAGAACATCTTAAAAATCTGTTTAGTACCCAAGAATTACAAGAAAATTTAGTGTGTCGGAATTTCCGACATACTGCCAACGATGGTAAAACTGCGGTACGTTTATACACCAAAGACGGCAATGTTTGGATGAACCAAAGTCAGCTTGCAGTACTTTTTGACACCTCTAAACAAAATATAGGTCAGCATACATCTAACATACTAGAAGAAAAAGAGTTAGAAGAAAATTCAGTTGTAAAGAATTACTTTACAACTGGTATTTTATATTCAAAAAAATTAATTGAAGGAAGGAAACCTAATTTTTATATAGCATCTAAAGTAGCATCGGTAGTTGATGAAAAAGGAGAATATATAAAGATGAGAGGGATTGATAATGATTATATTCAAAAAATAATAACAGATTATCTTACAAAGTTTGAGAGCGCTAAAAGAAGTGATTTAGAAAATGTTCTATTAAATAAATTATCCGAAGGTTTAGACATTTCTCAAAAAATAAATAAAATAAAAAATAGTATTCAAGCATTAAAAAAGCAAGGTGTTATAGTTGTTGAAGGCAAACTTTGGAAAATGTCTAAATAAAAATAGTTAGACATTTTTAGACGAGAATTAGTTAAACTTTAGACGTTTTTAGCTGAGTTTTAGTTATAAAAGTTAATTAAGGTGTTTAAGAACAGTGATTTATGAAATTTAATTTTAGACATTTTAGACGAGATTTAGACATTTATGTCAGGTATAGTACAAGTAAAATACCGTCATTTCATGCAAAAAAATCTACTAAGCAATATTTTAAATCAATTAAGCAAGAATAAAAAAAGCTAAAAAAAAGAAAATGCCAAATTTAGTAAACGTAGCATACCACCAAACAGGAAATAGTAAAAGTACCAATGAGTACGGAATGCGAGAAATGCAAGAACGTGCCTTTGAGTATAGAGATGCGCAGTATATACTATTAAAATCGCCACCAGCATCTGGTAAATCAAGAGCATTAATGTTTTTGGGTTTAGACAAACTCATCAATCAAGGTATTAAAAAAGTAATTGTTGCGGTGCCAGAGCGTTCTATTGGTAGTTCATTTGCTGTAACAGATTTAAAAACCTATGGTTTTTTTGCTAATTGGTCTCCAAAAGAAGCATACAATTTATGTACACCAGGTAGTGATGGCAGTAAAAGTAAAGTAACTGCTTTTCATAATTTTATGAATAATGACGAGCAAATTTTAATCTGTACACACGCTACATTGCGCTTTGCTTGTGAAGGTTTAGACGAAACGAAGTTTAATAATACCTTATTGGCAATAGATGAATTTCATCATGTTTCTGTTTCCGCAGATAACAAGTTAGGAGAAATTTTAAAAAATATCATCAATACATCTACGGCACATATTGTTGCCATGACTGGTTCTTATTTTAGAGGAGATTCCGTACCAATTTTAATGCCAGAAGATGAAGCGAAGTTTACAAAAGTTACGTACAATTATTACGAACAATTAAATGGTTGTAATTATCTAAAAACATTAGGTATTGGGTATCATTTTTATCAAGGTAAATATACTTCTGCCATCATGGAAGTGTTAGATACCGATAAAAAAACAATATTACACATACCAAATGTAAACTCAGGAGAATCTACCAAAGACAAAGAAAACGAAGTCAATTTTATAATTGATGCCATTGGCGATGTGGTAAAGCAAGATGAAGCAACAGGCGTTATTTTTGTAAAAAGAAAGTCTGATGGTAAAATCCTAAAAATCGCCGATTTAGTAGAAGACACCTCAAAAGAAAGAGAAAAAATACAAAACTACTTACGTGTAAGTGATGCGGTAGATGCTATAGACATCATTATTGCTTTAGGAATGGCAAAAGAAGGTTTCGATTGGCCGTATTGCGAACATGCACTTACCGTAGGTTATAGAGGTTCGTTAACAGAAGTAATTCAGATTATTGGTAGAGCAACAAGAGATAGTACTAATAAAACACACGCACAGTTTACTAACTTAATCGCACAACCAGATGCACAAGATGATGAGGTAAAACTTTCTGTAAATAATATGCTAAAAGCAATAACAGCATCGTTATTAATGGAGCAAGTTTTAGCGCCAAATTGGACCTTTAAAACCAAACATGATATTGATGATGGTAGAAAGGCAAAGCCAGGAGAAATACGAATTAGAGGTTTAAAAGAACCTACTTCTCAACGTGTAAAAGATATTATTGAAGCAGATTTAACCGATTTAAAAGCAGATATATTTCAAGATAAGGAAATGCTAAAAGCAATGCCAGATGAATCTTTAGATCCTAAGGTAATAAACAAGTCGTTAATACCAAAGGTGATACGGATGAAGTATCCAGATTTAACAGAAGAGCAAGTAGAAGAAGTTAGGCAGTATGTGGTAGCAGATTCAGTCATTAAAAACGGAACAATTAAAGAAGTAGCCGACAAAAGATTTATAAGAATGGCAGGTTCCTTTGTAGATATAGACGATCTTCATATCGATTTAATAGACAGTGTAAATCCGTTTCAAGAAGCATTTGAAGTATTGTCTAAATCAGTATCATCTAAAACTTTAAAAGTAATTCAAGATACTATTGAAGCTACTCGTATAAAAATGGATTTTGAAGAAGCAAAAATATTGTGGCCTAAAATTAATGAGTTTGTAAAAACACACAATCGCCAGCCAAATATAAATTCTGTAATAGGTTCAGAAAAAAGACTGGCAGAATGTATTATTTATTTAAAAGCAGAAAAACAAAAAAGAGCCGCACAAAACAATGGATAAGGAACGTATTTTAGACGAAATATTTAGCGACGATCCGTTAGGTTTATTGGTTGTAAAGCCTGTAAGAACTGCGGTTCGTACTTCTGATGAAAGATTAGCGTCTTCTTTTGATGCCATCAATGATTTTTTTGATAAAAACAAAAGAGAGCCAAAACCAGACATAACGAATATTTCTGAGTATCAATTGTATTCAACCTTAAAAGGCTTGCGAGAAAATAATGAAAAAATTCTAGCTTTAGAACCACAAGATAAATACGGCTTATTACCTACGGAACAAAAAGAAATTAACTCTATTGATGATATTTTTAATGATGATGCTTTAGATATTTTTAATGACGATGCCGAAGGTTTATTTGATTTTAAACACACACCAAAAGACTTTAAAAGAGCAGAAACAGATTTTGTTGGTAAAAGAGTTCCTTGTAAAAATTTTAAAGATTATGAGGATTTGTTTAAAGAAGTCCAAAGTGATTTGAATTTAGGCAAACGCAAATTAGTAGACTTTAAAGAGAAGAATTTAAGAATCGGGAATTACTATGTTCACAATGGCATCTTATTTTTATTAGAAAGCATCAATTATACTAAAAAAGATCATTACAGAAAAGATGGAACAAGAGTTAGAGAAGACGGAAGAACGAGGTGTATTTTCGAAAATGGAACAGAATCTAATATTCTAAAACGCTCTGTAGAAAAAAACTTATACGCTAACGGTAGCGTTGTTACAGAAAATATGGACCATATTTCAGAAGAATTTATAGAAAAATTTAGCGATATTACAGAAAAGGATAAAGAAGCAGGGTATATCTATGTTTTAAAATCTGAAAGTAAAAAAGAAGAAATAGCATCTATAGAAAATTTATATAAAATAGGGTATTCTACAAATTCAGTAGAAGAACGTATTAAAAATGCAGAAAAAGAAGTCACCTATTTAATGGCAGCTGTAAAAATAGAATCTTCTTGGAAATGCTATAATATGAATGCTCAGAAATTTGAGAAACTAATTCATAAATTCTTTGGAAACTCTTGCTTAGAAGTAGATGTGTTTGATGAAAAAGGAAGAAGACATACGCCTAGAGAATGGTTTATAGTACCCTTAGAAGCGATAGAACAAGTAATAGCACTCATTATAACCGAAAAAATAATGGAGTATAAATACGATGCAGAAAATCAAATAGTGGTTGTTCGGTAGGTAGGGCGGTTTAATTAAAAGCTGTTTTTGAAAAACTTAGATTATTTTTAAAGTTATGTAGTAAATGCCTCTTTAAAACACCTAAAATATTTTAGAGTGAATGGATTAATTCTAAAAAAAGTGGGCAAATTGTGTAAAAATGAAAAAACCAGTAATTTACAAATCGTTGTAAAGTACTGGTTTTATTGGTGACCTCGGCTGGATTCAAACCAGCAACCTCTTGAGCCGTAATCAAGTGCGCTATTCAGTTGCGCCACGAGGCCGTTAAGCGGGTGCAAATATAGTTTCCTTTTTTTGATTTAGAAAGATAAATGTCATTTTTTTTTATAAATTTATTTCTGCCTTAAATAAATCGATGATAGATTGCGCTTTTTCTAGGTCGTTATTTAATACAAATAATTCAACAGAATTTGTAGGTACACCAAAACCTCCCAATCTTGCCGATTCTACTCGGTCTGATATTCTAGATTTAATAGATGCTTCATTTAATAAGAAATGTAATCTGTTTACTAATATAGCGTTATCAGTAAATACTTTAGTATAATCTTCTGACATAATTTTATTTTTTAGGTTAATGCATTTTTAGTTATAAAAGCTCTCCATCCAATAATTGCTAGTTGAAGTTTAGAGGCTTTAGAAATATCCAATCCTTTCTTTGTAAAGGAAGGTAAAATTAATTTATTAATCTTTGCAAGTGTTTTAAAAACTTGTTTTTTCATGAGTTGTAGATTAGCTTTCAAATTTACTAAAATAAACAACTCAGTGTTTAAAGATTGAGTTGTTTAAAGATAAACTTCTTTTATCTATCTTCATAATATAGTACTGTTATTTTTTTGTTATAATAATATTTGAAATATAATATCAGACAGGTCTTTAATAAATTTAGTTACAATTAGAATCATAATAGTTTGGGTTTTAAAGTTAGTAATTTAGGTTAATTTCGAAATTGTTTTATCAATATATAGCTCTTAAAGGCTTGTTACCAAATGAATAAATAACTATTAATTAAATTGATTTTCTATTTATAACTCATAAAGTGGTATTAGTTATAATGTGTAGGTTTATTTGCTTTAATTAAGTTATTTATTGAAACTTAATTTGGTGTTTTTTGTAAATAACTATAAGTAAATAAAGGGTGTTTAGTTGCTGTTTTTTTTAAGCAAAGGAAATTCTCTTTTTTAAATTGAGAATTTTGGGCTTTTCATTTTTTATTTACTTCTTAAAGTGATAAAAATGTATCTTCGTCAAAAATAAAATGTATGAGTATTTTTTATGTAATTATTGGATTAATACTGTTAGTTGTAGGTGGTGAGTTTTTGGTAAGATCTTCTATAGGGTTGTCTTTTAAACTGAACATCTCTAAAATGGTTATTGGTATGACAGTGGTTTCTTTTGCTACTTCTGCACCAGAGTTATTAGTTAGTTTACAGGCTGCTTTAGATGGTTCACCAGCCATAGCGTTAAATAACGTTATTGGTTCTAATATTGCTAATATTGGGTTGGTTTTAGGTATTACGGCTATTATTGGACCTATTGCGGTGAGTAAAGACTTTTATAAGCTTAATTGGCCTGTAATGATGTTGTTCTCTTTGGTTTTGTATTACTTTTTATGGAACGATAGTGTTTTAACACAGTTAGAAGGTATTATTCTTTTAGTTGGGTTGGCTGTTTTTCTATTTGTATTGATAAGAAGTGCAAGAAAAGAAGATGTGGTTGTAGAAGAGGTAGACGATGCTTTGGCTTCTATAGGTTATGGTAAAATATTTGGTTGGCTGTTAATTGGTGGAGTTGCTTTGTATTTTGGATCGGAATTTTTAGTGAACGGCGCAAAAGATATTGCACAAAATATGGGAGTTAGTGAAGGTGTAATTTCTATAACTATGATTGCAATTGGAACGAGTGTACCCGAGTTAGCTGCTTCTGTTATTGCAGCCATGAAAGGAGAGAAAGCAATTTCTTTAGGGAACTTAATTGGTTCTAATATTTTTAATATAGCTTCTGTGTTAGGTTTAACAGCTATTATTAAAGAAATACCGGTTACAGAAGCTCAAATTTTATCTAGAGATATTTTTTGGATGTTAGGCTTTGCTGCTATTTTATTATTGTTAGTGTTTTTGCCTAAGAAGTTTCTTTTAAGCAGGTTTAAAGGCGTCTTTTTGTTTTTAGGATATGCATTGTTTATTTATATGGTGCTTTAAGTAGCACGCATATAAAATTTAGATATAAAAAACGCCAGCATTAATTTGTTGGCGTTTTTTTTCTGTCTATATGACCTAGGTTTCTTTCTGGAGCGATAACGTCTCTAATACGTCGTTTTAATTCTGTAATTTCTGGAAATCCATTTTCTTCTTTACGTGACCAAACCAATTGGTCATTTGCGGTAATGTTAAAAATACCTCCGGTACCGGGTTGTAAGGTGAGTTCTGTAATTTCATCTGTAAAAGTGGTTAATAATTCTTGACTCATCCAAGAGGCTCGTAATAACCAGCCGCATTGTGTGCAGTATGCTATTTTTATAGTGTTTTTCATGTATTAAAAGTAATTATTTTAGGTGATATTTAAAAGCACTTCACTGCTTTTGTTTATTGTTTACTGTTTTTTTGCGTTAGGGATAGTAGTGGCATCCTTTTTTGTTTTTGGCGATAAGCCAGAAAGAAAAAAGATATAACGGATAGCCCGACCTTTGGTAACGCCCAAAATAATGATATAAAAAAAGCACCTACATTGCTGTAAGTGCTTTTTAAGATTTTATACTACTTGTAATTATTTAACTGGTTTTACAGTTTTAATAATTCTTGCAGCTACTTTATATGGATCTGCGTTTGAAGATGGACGACGGTCTTCTAACCATCCTTTATATCCTTTTTCTACAACGATAATTGGAATACGAATTGATGCTCCTCTGTCTGAAACTCCCCAAGAGAAGTCAGTAATTGCAGCAGTTTCATGCTTACCAGTTAAACGTTGGTCGTTAAACTCACCATAAATTTCAATGTGTTCTTTTACTACTGGGCGGAAAGCTTCACATATTTCGATATATTTATCTTTAGAACCACATTCTCTTAAAATAGAGTTAGAGAAGTTAGCGTGCATTCCAGATCCATTCCAATCAGTATCTCCTAATGGTTTTGGGTGGTACTCAATGTACATCCCTTTTCCTTCAGTTAAACGATCTAATAAATATCTAGATATCCAGATTTCATCTCCTGCTTTCTTTGCTCCTTTAGCAAATAATTGGTATTCCCATTGTCCAGAAGCAACTTCTTGGTTAATTCCTTCAAAGTTTAAACCAGCATCAATACATAAATCAGCATGCTCTTCAACGATATCACGACCATGTGTATATAAACCTCCTACAGAACAGTAGTACTGTCCTTGTGGAGCAGGGTAACCACCTCTTGGAAATCCTAAAGGTAATCCTGTACTTGTATTCATAATAAAGTATTCTTGTTCAAAACCGAACCAGAAATCGTTATCATCATCTTCAATAGTAGCACGTGCATTAGATTCGTGTGGAGTTCCGTCTGCATTCATTACTTCATTCATTACCAAATAACCGTTAATACGATTTGGATCTGGATAAATAGCAACAGGTTTTAAAATACAGTCAGATGCTCCTCCAGAAGCTTGTTTTGTAGATGAACCGTCAAAAGACCAAAGTCCCAATTCTTCAACTGTTCCTTTAAAATCTTCATGCTCCTCAACTTTGGTTTTACTTCTCATGTTCTGAGTTGGATAATAACCATCTAACCAAATGTATTCTAATTTAATTTTTGCCATAATATATATGTGTTTATGTGATGTTCGTTCTACAAAAATCAAATATTTTCATTAGATATCAAAAAAAATAGGGGTAAAATATTTAAAATAGCTAAAAAATAATTTTATCCCTAAATTTGAAAGGGTATCTTTGTATTAAGTTAAATATAAGTAGAAAATATTACTAATATGTCAAGGATTAGATTTAATGCATTACAAGAAACACTACGTAGAAGTCCTATAAAAGTAGTTCAGAATGAAAAAAGATCAACTCTTTTTGGTAGAAATGTGTTTAATAAACATGCTATGCAACAGTATCTTACACGTGCTGCATACGAAAGTGTAATGAATGCAATTGATCATGGAACCAAAATAGATAGAAAAATTGCAGACCAAGTTGCGGTAAGTATGAAAGACTGGGCAATGTCTAAAGGTGCTACGCATTATACACATTGGTTTCAGCCACTTACAGGAGCAACGGCAGAAAAACACGATGCTTTTTTTGAATCTATAAATGGTAGCCTTGCTATGGAAAAATTTGATGGAGAACAACTGGTTCAGCAAGAGCCAGATGCATCTAGTTTTCCTAACGGAGGAATCAGGAATATGTTTGAAGCAAGAGGTTATACCGCTTGGGACCCAACTTCTCCTGCTTTTATTTATGAAACTACCCTTTGTATTCCAACAATTTTTGTTGCTTATACTGGAGAGGCTTTAGATAATAAGACGCCTTTATTAAGAGCGTTACAAGCTATAGATACACATGCTACTGCTGTTTGTAAGTATTTTGATAAGAATGCAAATAAAGTAAGTGCAACCCTTGGTTGGGAACAAGAATTTTTTTTAATTGATGAAGCTTTAGTGCTTGCTAGGCAAGATATACAGTTTACTGGTAGAACATTATTAGGGCATTCACCAGCGAAAGGGCAACAACTTGATGATCATTATTTTGGAACCATTCCTGCAAGGGCTATGAGTTTTATGCAAGATCTAGAGCAAGAGTGTATGTTGTTAGGTATTCCGGTAAAAACAAGGCATAATGAAGTTGCGCCAAATCAGTTTGAGATTGCACCAATTTACGAAGAAGCTAATTTAGCGGTAGATCATAATTCATTAATAATGGATGTGATGCAAAAAATATCTAGAAGACATCACTTTAAAGTGTTGTTGCATGAAAAGCCATTTGCAGGTATTAACGGGTCTGGGAAGCATAACAATTGGTCTTTGTCTACTGGTAACGGAACTAATTTATTAAGTCCGGGTAAAACCCCAATGAAGAACTTGCAGTTTCTTACCTTTTTTATCAATACAATTAAAGCGGTATATCATTATGAAGAATTGTTGAGAGCTTCTATTGCTTCTGCAAGTAATGAATATCGATTAGGTGCTAATGAAGCTCCGCCTGCAATTATCTCTGTGTTTATTGGTAGTCAACTATCTGCAGTTTTAGATGAATTAGAAAATGTAACTAAAGGGAAGCTTTCTCCGCAAGAAAAAACCGATTTAAAGTTAAATATTATAGGTAAAATTCCTGAAATTTTATTGGATAATACCGATCGAAATAGAACTTCTCCGTTTGCATTTACGGGAAATAAATTTGAGTTTAGAGCTGTTGGTTCTTTGGCAAATTGTGCCATACCAATGACCGTTTTAAATACAATTGTTGCAAAGCAATTAAAAGAATTTAAGATTGAGGTAGATGCTTTAATAGAAGAAAAGGATCTTAAAAAAGATGAAGCTGTTTTTAATATTCTAAGAGAATATATTAAAGATTCTAAGGCAATTCGTTTTGATGGAGATAGTTATGGTGAAGCTTGGGAAAAGGAAGCTAAAAAAAGAGGCTTAACTAATTATAAAACAACTCCGGAAGCTTTAAAAGCAAAAGTTTCTGAGAAAACAATTTCTTTATTTGAAGAAATGGAAGTAATGAGTAAAGTAGAATTAGAAGCTCGTTATGAAATAGATTTAGAATCATACGCCAAAAAGGTACAAATAGAAGGGCGTGTTTTGGCAGATATTGCAAGAAATCAAGTAGTGCCTACTGCAATAATTTATCAGAACACTTTGTTGGAGAATACTAAGAATTTAAAAGAAATTTTTGGTGATGAATATAAAATTATTGCCAAAGAGCAAATAGAATTAATTATGCTAATTTCTAAACATATTACAAATATTAATGCTTTGGTAGTTAAAATGGAAGCAGAAAAAGTGAAAGTAAATAAATATTCTGGTTTTAAATTAGCAACGCATTATAGTAATAAAATAAAACCTTTTTTTACAGATATTAGGTATCATTGTGATCAATTAGAAGCCTTGGTTGATGATAATTTATGGCCACTTACTAAATATAGGGAGTTGTTATTTACTAAATAAATAGGGGTTAAATTGTTTTTTTGTTAAAAAGTAAGGGTTAATAATGATAATTATTCATTTTTAACCCTATTTTTATAGGTGTTTTTCCCTGTTTTTATTTTGTTTTTCTTTTGTTTTTATTTATATGTGGTTGATTTTTAGTTATTTATATATCTATGTTGTTTGTGGTTTCTGTTTTTTTTTGGAATTAGATAAATAATTACCTATATTTGACTTGTTTAAACAAAGAATCGATCAAACTATATAGTTTACAACAACTCTTAACTTTAAGTGTTGACTGAAAATGAAAAGTTATCCTTAATAACTTTACATTTTATCCCTAATAATTTTAATTACCCCTAAAAATTTATTGTAGTATATCATGTTCAATTTATATTGAATAGGATTTTGATATGCTTAATTTTTAACTAACGTATTTTAAATTATTTATCATGAAAAAATTAGTAATAATGGCTATGTGTTTAGCTACAGGAGCATTTTATGCTCAAACTCCACAAGCAAATTGTGACGATTGTTCTTTTACTCAAATGACTACTGGGCCACGAGGAGCTGTTGACAATACGAGTGATATCACTCAAAATGGTACCTTAAATACTGCAAATGCTTATCAAATAGGGAATGGAAACTACTCTATAATAGATCAAGATGGTAAGAATATGGGTGTTGGTAATGGAGGAGATAGTAATAATTCTAGAGTCTATCAAGAAGGTACAAGAAACCATTCAGATGTTAAGCAGCATGGAGACCGTAACACAGGTGTGGTTGAACAAAGAGGATATGAAAACTATGCGAAGCAAGACGTTGGTGTTGGATACTCGGAAGATAATGTTACAAGTGCTTTTCAAACAGGAACTTTAAATACTTCGTTTCAAAAACAACGTTATGATAATAACACAGCAACTGTAACGCAAGTAGGTACAGGTTTATTTGGTTTAGGTGCAAATTATGCAGAACAAGACCAAAGCAGTATGGCTAATGGTGTAGCAGGAAGTGTTGCAGAAATAGACCAAACTGGTTCATTTAACGAAGCAAAACAAAAGCAAAGAGGAAGTAATAATGACGCGTATTCTCTTCAAAATGGTATAGGTAATACTTCTGCTGAAGACCAAACATCTGTTGCAGGTAGTGCTTATTCTAATACTTCTACAGTAGATCAAACTTTTGTTGGCACTCCATGGTTAGGTAGTAACTTAGCTTGTGTTACACAAGCATCTGTTGCAGGAAATAACACAAGTTCAATTACACAGACTAATGTTGCAGGTGTAAATGCTTGGACTCCTGGAAACTCAGCTACAGTAACTCAAACAGCTAACTTATCTAGTAATATGAGTACTGTTATGCAAAGTGGTGGAGGTAATCAAGCTTGTGTAGAGCAAATTGGTAACTAAAAATCAAGAAATTATTTAATTAATTTAATAAGTAAGGAGGTTTTTTCTCCTTACTTATTCTTCTAATGCCTTTTATCATGAAAAAAAATAAAAAGATATGGTATTTTCTTCTGTTATTCTTTTGTAGTTTATCTGTAACTGAGGTTTCTGCGCAACAAGAAAAGTTACCCACGTATTTTTCAAATAATTTATCTCAGTTAGGTCCATATAATACTTCTTTACTTATGGATAATAATAATTTAATGACAAATGAGAATGGTCTGAATAGCTTATTTAAACAACAATCAGGAAACATAAATAGTGTAGTACTTAACCAGGTTGGGTTTGAGAATAATGCAGAAATAAAGAGTTCTAATCAGACTTCTCAAAATGTAAACCAAATAGGAAATGAAAACTATTATAGTTTTATTAATTACTATAATAGTAATCCTATCAACTTTGGTGTTCATCAACAAGGTAACGCTAATTCGTTACAAATTTATGGTACAAATTCAATGATGAACGGAGCTGCTATAATTCAAAACAGCAATAATCAGGCACTTATTATTAAAAACTATTAAATGCATTTTGCTAAAATTTATTTTTTTATTTTATGTTTAATAAGTTGTAGCATTAGTTTTAGTCAATCTAAAAATGATGTTTACGGTAAGATTAATATTGATAAAAAAGACAATTTTATTACTTTAAAAGCAGAAGTAAATAATGATGGTTTGTTGCATATAGATAAGTTGTTTTATAATTTAATAGCATTAAAAAAAGGAAAAGGAGGTAATTACTCTAACAATAGACAGTCTGGGGAATTTTCTATACAACCAAACGAAAACATGGAGGTTTCCATCATAAAAGTTAACTTAAATGAAGACGAAGAATTAAAAGTTTATTTATTTATTAAAAAAAATGAAAAATTAATATCTAAAGATTCACTTTGGATATTACCTAAAAATATACAGCAGGAAGTTGCTGAGAAAACAGATGAGAAAGATTTTTTTCTTAAAGGTATAGTCGTAGATGAGGCTATAACTAAAATTGGTAAAGATTATCATGATCTTTTTTATCAATCGTATTTATTGTCTGGAATAAAGCATCCTTTTATTATAAAAATAAAAGAAAAACCAGGTATGGGGAGAACGAGTATTATTCTGGTAGAGGTAGAGGAGATTAAAATACATGAGTTCTTTTCTAGACCAGATGAAGAATTTTTAAAATTGAATGTAGGTGTTGCATTAGAGCGATTATACTTTTATGCAAAACAAAGGGAAGAGTTAAGAAAGAAAAGTAAAATGTAAAATAAAATTGTTATGAAAGATAAAGTACTGTTATTGGTGTTATTTGTTTGTTTTACTGGTTTTTCATTTTCTCAGCAATTGGTTTATAAGTCAATAAACCCATTTTTTGGAGGAGGAGATTCATTTGCATACCAGCAGTTGTTAGCTTCTGCAAATGCTCAAAATGATTTTCAAGAGGAAAATACAAATCAATTTACACAATCTTCAGAGATAGATAATTTTACAGATACTTTAAATAGACAATTATTAAACTCACTCTCACAGGGCTTATTTCAGGAACAAATTGGCAGTCAGGGATTAACAGAAGGAACTTATGTTTATGGCTCTTTGGTTGTAGAGGTTAGTCCAGGTGTTGGTGGATTGAGCGTAAGTATTTTAAACACATCAACAGGAGAACAAACTCAAATAACTATTCCAAACAATTAATTGAAATCTATGAAAAGGAAGTACTTTATTTTATGCTATTTCCTAATAGCAATGTTTTTTTCGAGTTGTGGAACTTATTTTAACCAACCTTTAGATCAGTCAAGAGCTAGAATTGGAGAAAATTCATCTCCTGAAATGTCTATAAAAAGTTTTTTACCAAAAGAAAAAACGGTAGTGGGTGTTTATAAGTTTAGAGATCATACTGGTCAATATAAACCAGTAGAAAATGGTTCTACTTTTAGTACAGCTGTTACACAGGGAGGTACTTCTATACTATTAAAATCATTAGAAGAGTCTAATTGGTTTAAGCCAATTGAAAGAGAGAATATTGGTAATTTATTAAATGAAAGACAAATAATAAGAAATACTCGACAAGAATATGCTGGAGATAATAAACCTATAAAAATGCCACCATTATTATTTGCAAATTACATTGTAGAAGGTGGTGTTGTGTCTTATGATTCAAATATTATTACAGGTGGTTCTGGTTTGCGTTACTTTGGAGTTGGTGCTTCTGGAGAATATCGACAAGACAGAATAACGGTATATTTAAGAGTCGTTTCTACATCAACAGGTCAAATTCTTAAAAATGTGTACGTATCTAAAACTATTTTGTCACAAGGCCTTTCTGCTAATTTGTTTAAGTATGTATCTTTAAGAAGGTTGTTAGAGGCAGAAACAGGTATTACAAAAAATGAGCCTGCTCAATTAGCGGTTAAAGAAGCTATAGATAAAGCTGTAGAGTTATTAATTACAGAAGGTATTATAGATGGTATATGGGAACCTAGTGGAGGACAAGAAGTTGTAGATTTTGTAAAAAAGAACTACAAGAAAGAACAAGAAGAGGCGGAGTTAACAGAATTATTTAATAGAAAACAAGAATATAGAAGAGGTAAGATTAGTGTTGGGGCTGTGAGTGGAGTGTCTAAAATTGTTGGTGATTATTCTGATGCTGAGTTTGGTTTGGGAACAGATATGCTACTTAAATTCATGCTAAATAAATCTAGATTTGCATTTTCTTTAGGGTTAGGTTCTAGCACGCTTTCTAATAAAAATATATTTGAAAAAAGGATTTATGATTCTAATGTAAATTTCGAATACTATTTATTACCTAATGATAGGATAACTCCTTATGCTTATGTTGGTGTTGGTTCTATTTCAACTAAAAACTTAAGTGATAACTATTTTAAATATCAATATGGTGTTGGTTTAGAGTATCTTATTACAGATAAATTGGGACTTATCTTAAGGGGGGAGCAAAATATTATATCAACAGACAATTTAGATGGTTTGGTTAGGGGAAATAAAAATGATAAAATTTGGAATGTTAGAGCAGGAATTAATTTCTATTTTTAAAAAAATAAATTAGTATGAAAACGATACAAAAAATATTAATTCTTATAATAGTAGGCCTATTTTTTAGTTGTGGAGAAGACGATACTATTGATAGTGTAGCGTTTGGAGTAATCACAGGAAAGGTGGTGGAAACAAGTAATTTTGAACCTATTGAAAATGCTAAAGTAACCTTATCTCCAACAAATAATACTACATTTACAGATGCGAATGGAGAGTTTTCTTATGAAGAGGTTCCGGTAAATGAATACTCTATAGAGGCTTCTAAAGAAGGTTTTCTAAATAGTTTTGAGCCAGTTTCTGTAGAAGTAGGTGCAACAGTAAATATTGTTTTTGAAATGCAGGTAGAAACTGCTTTTAATGTTCCGCCAACAACGCCTGTATTGTTAATGCCAATGGATGGTGCTTTAGATACCGATAGTTCAGTAGAGTTGGTTTGGTCTTCTTCTAGTGTAGATGATGATGAGTTAACGTATAGATTAGAGATTAAAAATGATTTTGATAATAATATAATTCAAGTTCAAAATCTTAGTGATACAACTTATGTAGTTCCTAATTTAAAATTTGGAGGTAAATATTTTTGGCAAGTAGCAGTAACAGATCATATAAATTCTGAAGTGTTAAGTACTTCAAATTCATTTACAGTAAAGGGTGATCCAGAAAATAGGTATACTTACGTTAAGGTTGAAGGAGGTAATACTGTAATTTATTCAGCTAGTTTAGATGCCGATTTTGATGAAATTAATACTGTTAAATTAACAGAATCTAGCGCGAATTCTTGGAGGCCTAGAAAAAATAACACTGTAAATTTAATTGCTTTTTTAAGATTGTATAACAACGAGGCCCATATTTTTACCATGAAACCAAATGGTTCGGAGGTAAAAAGAGTAACTTCTAATATTCCTGTTAATGCTTTTGATTTGAATGAGGTAGATTTCTCTTGGTCAACAACAGGAGATCAACTTATTTACCCAAGTTTTGATAAGTTGTATAGAATTAATAAAGATGGTAGCGGTCTTCAAATGGTATATAAAACGGCAAATGGACACTTAATTACCGAATGTGATTGGAGTAATGACGGTACTAAAATAGTGTTAAGAACAAATAATTCTGATGGTTATGATGGTGCTATTTACACCATTGATATGAGTGGAAATGTACTAAATACAGTTGTCTCTGCAAATGTTGGTGCATTAGGCGGCTTAAATTTATCTGTAGATGGCAACTTGTTAATTTATACCAAAGATGTAAGTGATTTTCAATCATCAAATTATAGAAGGTTGAATAATAAAGTTTTTAAATATAATTTTTTAACAATGATAGAAACAGAAATGATTCTTTCAAAACCATCAGGGTCTAATGATTTAGATCCAAGATTCTCACCCAATGAAGCAGAAATAATTTATGTAAATACATCTAACGATGGTATTTCGGAAAAGAAAATATTTACATCTCCAATTGATGGTGATAATAGTAGAGAGGAAATTTTTTCAGGAGCAATTATGCCAGATTGGGAGTAATTAAAACGGAAATATTTAATAAGAAAAAACCAAATGATCAAAAATCATTTGGTTTTTTTATGATGGCAGATAAAAGAAAGTTAAATTTGCAGCTAACAACACAACAACATGAGTCAAGAAGTTTCTAAAAGATACGCACAAAGAGGTGTTTCTGCATCTAAAGAAGATGTACATAATGCAATTAAGAATATCGATAAAGGTTTATTTCCGAAGGCATTCTGTAAAATTGTTCCAGATTATTTAACAAATGATGATGATTATTGTTTAATCATGCATGCAGATGGCGCCGGAACAAAATCTTCTTTGGCATATATGTATTGGAAAGAAACAGGTGATATTTCTGTATGGAAAGGCATTGCACAAGATGCTTTAATTATGAATATTGATGATTTATTGTGTGTTGGTGCAACAGATAATATTATGTTGTCATCTACTATCGGTAGAAATAAAAGTAAAATTCCTGGAGAAGTTTTATCAGCAATCATTAACGGAACGGAAGAGTTAATCGAAGACTTAAAAGGTTTTGGAGTTACCATTCATTCTACCGGAGGTGAAACTGCAGATGTGGGCGATTTAGTTCGTACAATTATTGTAGATTCTACTGTAACTGCTCGTATGAAACGTACAGATGTTGTTGACAATGCAAATATAAAAGCGGGTGATGTAATTGTTGGTTTAGAGTCTTTTGGACAAGCAAGTTACGAGACTGAATATAACGGAGGAATGGGTTCTAACGGATTAACGTCTGCAAGACACGATGTTTTTCATAAATATTTAGCAGAAAAATACCCAGAAAGTTTTGATGCTGCTGTTCCTGAGGAACTAGTATATTCTGGTAATACAAAATTAACAGATAAAGTAGAAAATTCTCCAATTGATGCAGGTAAATTGGTATTGTCACCAACTAGAACTTATGCACCAATAATTAAAAAAATACTATCTAATTTTTCTTCGGATACAGTACACGGAATGATTCATTGTTCTGGAGGTGCTCAAACAAAAATATTACACTTTATAGATAATTTACATATTGTAAAAGATAATATGTTTCCAATTCCGCCATTATTTAAGTTGATACAAGAGCAATCTAAAACAGATTGGAAAGAAATGTATCAGGTTTTTAACTGTGGGCATAGAATGGAAATTTATGTAACTCCAGAAATTGCAGAAGATATCATCGCTATTTCTAAATCGTTTAATGTAGACGCAAAAATTGTAGGTAGAGTAGAGGCTTCTGAAACTAAAAAATTAACAATTACAACTGAGTATGGCGTTTTTGAATATTAAAAAGCCGAGTCATTCTTAAATTATAATAAAACTAAAAACTCCAAATACTTTTAAAAGTATTTGGAGTTTTTTAGTTTTGTTCCGCTAAAGTGTTTGAGCATGGTTAAATACTAACGTTAGTAAATAAATAACAGATAGAAAATCTGCAAGAATTTTTTGTAACTAAAAAACCAAGCAATAAATTATATAGGTTGATTTGTGTATGCTTATCTTAAATATGGATTCTACAGTTTATGTTTTCTAGAGATAATTTCTAGTTTTAAATATAAAATATAAAATGTAAATATGTCATTTTATTGTCTCTAAAACCGACAATTATTCATAATTATGACAAAATTACAGCGAATAACCTCTAATAATTGCGATAAAAACTAATGAATCTATTTTGGTATTCTATTTGTTTAAATTAATCATGAAGTCGTAGAGATTTCAAATTTGAAATAATGTTTAATTTAAAATTTTGTAATTATGAGCAATTTAACAACTGTTCCTAAAAATGGAAGTTTAGCGAACAGCAATTCAAATCAAAACTTCCCAAATTTGTCAAATTGGTTAGATGACATTTTTAATAGAGACTTACCATCCGTATTTACTTCAAACTTTAATACTGGTATTACTTTACCAAAAGTAAATATTAAGGAAACGGCAGACGCTTTTATGGTAGAAATGGCTGTTCCTGGTCTTAAAAAATCAGATTTCTATATTGACCTCGATAATCTCGTATTGTCCATTTCTACAGAAACGAAGGAAGAAAAAGAACATAGGGAAGAAAATTATACTCGTAGAGAGTTTGGTTATTCTTCGTTTAAAAGAACCTTTAATTTACCAGAAAGTGTAAACGATGAAAAGATTAATGCAAATTATGAAAATGGTATTTTAAGTATTCTATTACCAAAAAAAGAAGAGGCAAAACAAAAGCCTGCCAGAAGCATTAAGATTTTATAATTGTTTTACTAAATTTTAGAGTAAAATATTAAGATGGATGCTGATTCTTTTCAGCATCCTCTTAATTATAAGTTGAATTCTTTAAAATTATAATGATATGATAAGAAAGTTTTCTGCCAAAATAAATTGATTAAATAATCGACACTTGTAGTTTGTTAAAAAGAGATACTACAAACCCAAAATTTAGTTTAACTTAAAATATAAAGTAATGAAAAAGTATATTTTAATATTTATGGTTAGCCTGTTAAGTATTGGTTGTAAAGGACAAGAAAATGAAACTAAAAAAGTTGAAAAGGGAGCTCATAAAACGGATGTAGTTGAAGCGCCTAAAGGCACTTGGAAAGTTGATAAAGAATTTGATAAAAACGGAAACTTGATTAGATATGACAGTCTGTATTCTTGGTCTTCTAAAGACGGGTTCGATAACCTCTCGTTATCTGATAAAGATAGTTTGATGCAATCTTTTAAATCAAGATTTTTCTCCAACTATTCAGGATTTAAAAATCAAGGGTTTGATCATGTTTTTTCTCAAGATTCACTTTTTAGCAAACATTTCTTTAATGATAATTTTTTTGGAAGTAATTTTGGTAAGGACTTTATGGACATTGATAAATTAAGACAAAAAATGATTGTAAAACAAAAGAAATTTTTAGAAAAATATCAGTCAGAATTTATCGAAAAAAAAGACGAAAACTAAATAGTTTTCGTCTTTTTTTCTTGTTATTTTGCTTGTGGAAAATTTTTTCTATGAGGTTAGCGCGTTTTAAGCATTGAATTTAGTAAATAAAGCACTAACGGCGAAATTCCGGAAGAATTTCCCAAGTGAGCTAAAACCAGCAATAAAGTTTATACGGTGTTGTAAAAAGTAATTTTTTATTAATTATTCCTTTTTCATTATTATAGGACGTAATTCTTTTTTTAATTTTTCAAATTCATCTTTAGACATCATATCAATTTCCATTAATTCTTTAGCTTCTTTTAACTTTAAAATAGCTTCTTCTCTAGTCATTTTTCTGTTTTTTAATAAAATTTCGCCAGATTCAATTGCTAATTCAGTATCCATAACACTTAAATATTTATTGATTCCAAATGCTTTTCCATTCATTTCTCCTAATACCATAACAAGGTATAAAGGTTTCTTTTTACTTCCTCTATGATAAGCTTTTATTTCGTTTACTATTGCTGTAGTATTTTTCAAACTATTACTAGCCATAACTTGAGCATCTCCATTCATTGCTGTCATAATACTTCCAAATCCAGCTGGTCTTCCCATTTTTATAAATTCATAAGTTTTCTTGGTTGTGCTTCTGGTTTTTGAAATTCCGCCTCTAGCTTGATTACCATAACTACCAGTATAAGTTTTCGAACTTAATTCTTGATTTGTTGGATATCCTAATACAACTGTATCTCCAATTCTAATTACATTGTCATTAATTGTTTTATACTTTTTTACTAATGTTCTATTTTTAATATTTTTAAAAAATTCAATGTCCTGAGTGTTTTCATAAGTTAATGAATCTATTTCTTTTTGAGCACTCAAGCTAAAAATAGTTAATAATGTAAATACAAATAATGTAATAATTTTTTTCATAGTTATTGTTTTAATTTAATTTTCAGTTTTCTTTTATTCTAGTTTATTTTTTACAACGTTGTTGTATAAGCTTTGTTGCGTTGTTTATGCAGTGAATTTAGTAAATAAAACACGAACGGCGAAATTCCGGAGGAATTTCCCAAGTGAGCTATAACCAGCAATAAATTATATACGGCTTAAGTTAGCATTTTAATAAAAACACTAAATTTAAGACATATAATAAGAAAGCAC
>NZ_WTLD01000069.1:0-512 GCF_011379025.1 Polaribacter sp. 11A2H | reverse complement strand
ATCCCCTTAAACTCGTTTCCCAGCGTCTTTATACGCTTCTGATTTATCTCTTTTGCCTATCGCTACAACAAGGATCGACACTTTTTCATCGTGCACTTGGTATATTAATCGGTACCCAACTTGACGTAATTTAATCTTGTAGCAGTCTGGGAGTTCTCGTAGTCGGTTAGCTTCAACCCTTGGTTGTTCCAGTACTTCACCTAACTTCTTTTTAAACTGCTCACGCACGGTTGCGCCTAACTTACGCCATTCCTTAAGCGCACGGGGATCAAATTCTAACTCATAGGTCATCTAGCGAGACCTTTACTCCGGTTTTTGGATCAGCTAAACGGGCTTGTGCCACAGCAATAAGCGCTTCATCTTCACTTGTTAGCAGCACTGATTTGAACGGCAGTTTTTCTCTTTGTGCAACATATTCCAATGTTTGTCTCAATAACTCTGATGGCGTTATTCCTAATTTTTCTAACGCTGCATAAGAACGCACTTTCAGATCATCATTCACACGAATATTT
>NZ_WTLD01000068.1:0-528 GCF_011379025.1 Polaribacter sp. 11A2H | reverse complement strand
TTGCAAGGTGTGTTAGTGTTGGTTGTGATTGTGGCTTTTGATCTGAAGAGTGCATTGGGAAGTTTGAAACACCGTCAAAGTCCAAGCAGCAGAAAGCCGCAATCAGCTTCAGCTTCCAGAGTTCCTGATCTTTCTTCTCAAGGGTTCTTGAATCCTTCCCAAAAGGCTTCTCAGCTTCCGAGTCTTGACTACAGAAAATTTGCGCAAGACCCTCTTGGTCTTCAGGAGAAGCAGCTGTTGCAGGGTCCAGTCAAGCCTTTGGACTGGAAGTTTCCCGTCGTTCCAGAGGTGCAACGTGAGTTGGCGGTGAACTTCCAGTTGAGGAAACCTGTGACTCCCAGTAGTGTGGCTGTTCAATGCAGTGAGGACCGGGTTCATGTGGAGGTAAAGAAGGATATGTTCAGCAATGGTCAACTGATCCAGCCATCTGGTTTGTCTATGGGAGGCTGTGCTGTTGTTGGTGAGGACTCTGCCTCTGGGGTGCTCATCCTCGAATATGCACTACAGGACTGCAATAGTGTGCTGATG
>NZ_WTLD01000067.1:0-533 GCF_011379025.1 Polaribacter sp. 11A2H | reverse complement strand
AACGTTGTTGTGTATTGAAAGTTGCGTTTTTAATGAACGGCTATTTTCCGAAGGAAAATTGAAGTGAGTAAAAATGCAACTGCTTTTAGTGAAGCACTAATTTAGCAATTTTTAATACACGGTGTTGCAAGTAGTAGTTTTTTTTCACAATTCTGGTTTCATATTTTCTAATTTCACTTTTTTCTGCATTTTTCCTAAATTATTATATTCCTCTCTTTTTGAAATACAATTAAAATTTTTCGTGCTCGTGATTATTCCGCAAAACTGCTCAATTCCGAACGAAGCTCAATTCCGCAATTTTGGAAACCTTTTTTCCTGTTTTTGCATATGAGAGAAAATTCCGCAAACTTGCTTAATTCCGAACTTTGCTAAATTCCATAATATTGGAAATTCCGCAATTTGATAAATTTTTGACTCGCGAGAGAGTGTTTCGTTTTTCTCAAATTTTCTCAGAACTTTAGAAACATAAAATTCAAAAGTTTTGAACCGCAATTTATTCAGCCTGAGTTTTTTTCGCTATTACTTGCAACGTT
>NZ_WTLD01000066.1:0-533 GCF_011379025.1 Polaribacter sp. 11A2H | reverse complement strand
CTATGAGGACGGTGACGGTTACGTAGATATTAGCTTTAGTCGTCAAATGGAGCCGTATATTTGCATGATAGAGGGTAATTTCACTACTCAAGTGCTTATCTCTAGCGCACGACTCAGAGACACAAATGCCAGTAACATATATCAACTTATAAGGCAGAAAATAAGTCAGAAGAAAGACCGTTTTTTTGAAATTACTGTTGAAGAACTAAAGGAAGAGCTTGGGCTTTACACAATAAAGAATAAGGAAAAAGTTTATTCTTATCCGTTGTTTAAAGAGTTTAATCGCAGTGTTATCAAGCAAAGCATCGATACCATTGAAGACACTACTGAAATAAAGAATATAAGCGTTGAAATCATCGAGAGGAAGCAGCGTAAAGCAACTAAGCTAAGATTCTCTTATCGAGTAGATGACCAAATGAAGTTTGAGGGATTTTAGCTAAACTTGCTTTCCAGATAGCCCATACCGGTTTTTATGTTAAATACGTCTTCTTAGTACACACTCCCCGTTTGTGCCCAACAAAGCGTTTGTTTTT
>NZ_WTLD01000065.1:0-540 GCF_011379025.1 Polaribacter sp. 11A2H | reverse complement strand
TGTTTCAACGAACTATTCCGTCAGTTCGCGGTGCTTTCATTACTCCGTCACCCCATCGCAATTATAAGAAGTACAGGAATATTAACCTGTTATCCATCGACTACTCCCTTCGGATTCGCCTTAGGACCCGACTAACCCTCAGCTGATTAGCATCGCTGAGGAAACCTTAGTCTTTCGGTGTGGGGGTTTCTCGCCCCCATTATCGTTACTTATGCCTACATTTTCTTTTGTAAACACTCCAGCATACCTCACAGTACACCTTCTACGCTGATTACAATGCTCCCCTACCACTAACGTGTCTTTCAACGTTAATCCATAGCTTCGGTAATATGTTTATGCCCGATTATTATCCATGCAAAATCGCTCGACTAGTGAGCTGTTACGCACTCTTTAAATGAATGGCTGCTTCCAAGCCAACATCCTAGCTGTCTAAGCAATTTCACCTCGTTTTTTTTTTTTTTTTTATATTTGGGGACCTTAGCTGATGGTCTGGGTTCTTTCCCTCTCGGACATGGACCTTAGCACCCATGCCCTCACTGC
>NZ_WTLD01000064.1:0-549 GCF_011379025.1 Polaribacter sp. 11A2H | reverse complement strand
GGGCTGGTCACTTCCTCTTCGGTTACTACATGTGGAGTCACAGCAGCCACACACCTGGTCAGAACCATCTGCAGACACCCAACCATTAGCAGAGAAGGAACAAGCTTTCTGTTCAGGATTTGGAGTCGTTGTTGCTACGGCCACCTTCACCATGCAGGTGATGTAAACCAGTCCACTGTCTGGTTGCTGGAACCTGAAAGCCTCTAGCTGAAGCTGCAACTTGTCACCTTGAGTTCGAGGCATGAAGTGAGATCTGGAGCCTGTGAGCTTGGCATCAACCAGGCACCCATTGTTCTCAATAAAGGAGTATCTGGGGACAGATGTGACATCAGGGACTATTGTAGCCACACAGCTGTCCACAAACACACGGATGGGAACATGGCTGTATGAAAGCACAGATGCTTCAAGATTTATGATGTCACCCAGGAAGTATTGGTTAGAAGGCCTCTCGAATCTCCAGTCATCGGTCATGAGCTTGAGGGAGAAGACGAAGACCTCCTCTGCAGCTTCCATAGAGGTATATGGGACCCAACTGGGCACTAAGGAGTC
>NZ_WTLD01000063.1:0-555 GCF_011379025.1 Polaribacter sp. 11A2H | reverse complement strand
GCTCCAACAGTACAAGCATGTGATGAATCTACTTTATATTTAACTTCTATTCCTGCAGATGTAAATGCAGAAAATGACATCAACCAAACACCAAAAGATACTGCGGTAAATGGAGCATTAATTACCAATGACCAAGGTGTTGCAACAGTAACTTCGGTTACAATAAATGGGACTCCAACAGCTGTTCCTACAGGAAACACTGGAGTAACAATTAATAATGTTGCTGGTGTAGATAAAAACGGTGTTGCCGTTGCAAATGCTGGTTCAATTACTATTAAAGAAGATGGTACGTATATTTTTACACCAGCTGCAGGTTTTACAGGTACTATTAACCCAATAACCTATATAGGAAAAGGTGCTGGTGCCAATACAGACACAGCAAGTTTATCTATAGAAGTAGTGCCAAATATTTTGCCAGCGGGTAACAATCCGCCAACGGCCCAAAATGATGTAAATACTACAGAATTAAATACAGATGTAACGTCAACTTTACTCTCTAATGATAGTGACACAGATGGAGATAATATCGTTATCACGAATGCTTCTATAAAAGAT
>NZ_WTLD01000062.1:0-559 GCF_011379025.1 Polaribacter sp. 11A2H | reverse complement strand
ATACATTATCAGAATATACTCAACTATTTTGACAATAGAAGTACAAACGCTTCTGCAGAATCTTTTAATGCTAAAATAAAAGCATTAAGAGCACAATTTAGAGGTGTTAGAAATATTGAATTTTTCCTTTTTAGACTCTCAAATATTTATGCCTAATTTCTAAATCCCACAACTTTTGGGCTTGATCCGATTTCACCTATCGTAGAAATAACAACATAGATAGTTTTATATAATGTGCTAAAAAAAAGACTATGCTTTCACTTTAGCAAATATAAAACTCAATTCCAAAGAATTAAGGTAAACCTATAATAAATTAAGGTCGATAAAAAATAAAGATTCCCATAAGGCTAGTGCTCGTTTGTAACGAGTACCGTCACAGATAATCCGTTTTCACACAGTTTGCCATTCTACTTTGAGTTTAGCACAAAAAAAAACCTCAATTCGTAAGAATTGAGGTTTATAGATACGGACTTTAGTCCGTATTAAAGAAAGGCGGCGACCTACTCTCCCACATAAATGCAGTACCATCGGCGCGATTGGGCTTAACTTCTCTGTTCGA
>NZ_WTLD01000061.1:0-583 GCF_011379025.1 Polaribacter sp. 11A2H | reverse complement strand
TTGGTCTGTGCTTTCTGTCATGCTGTTCCACAGTGGAGTAAGTCGCTTCAGGATGCTCAAGCTCTGATGATGCAGCAAACTGACCAGCAGTTTCAGCTCCAGAAGCCAATTCAACAGCTAACTAACCAACAGTTTCCACTTCGGAAGCCAGTTCAACAGCTAACTAAGCCGCAGTCTCCGCTTCAGAAGCCTGTTCAACAGCTAACTAAGCCGCAGTTTCCACTTCAGAAGCCTGTTCAACAGTTAACTAACCAGCAGTTTCCACTTCAGAAGCCTGTTCAACAGTTAACTAAGCCGCAGTATCCGCTTCAGAAGCCTGTTCAACAGTTAACTAACCAGCAGTTCCCACTTCAGAAGCCCGTTCAACCGTTAACTAACCAGCAGTTTCCACTTCAGAAGCCAGTTCAACAGTTAACTAAGCCGCAGTATCCGCTTCAGAAGCCTGTTCAACAGTTAACTAACCAGCAGTTTCCACTTCAGAAGCCTGTTCAACAGTTAACTAACCAGCAGTTTCCGATTCAGAAGCCAGTTAAACAGCAGTTTCAGAAGCCAGTAGTGCAGGCAGAGCCCTTTGATAAATGTG
>NZ_WTLD01000060.1:0-586 GCF_011379025.1 Polaribacter sp. 11A2H | reverse complement strand
TACACAACAACGTTAGCAAAAACTGGCTGAAAGTATAATTTAAGATCAAAAGTTATTTAAATAAACATTCTACTTTTAAAGTTTGAAAAAAAAAAAATTCGGAGAAAATTGTAGGAAAAATAAAATTATGGAACACTCTCTCGCTAATCAAAATTATGAAAGGATTTTGTTGGTTTTTAAGATTTTAAAGTTCCGAAATTTAATCAAATCCATATTCTAGTTCAGAATTTAGAAACACTTAAAAAAGGAAAAAAACTTTGCGGAATTTAGCCTGTTTGAAAAATTATCTAAATGTGAATTTACTCAAACGCTGAAAAAACAAAATTTTGGAATTGAGCAAAATACAGAATGAAAAACCTTTGCGGAATACTTAATCAAAAGCTGAATTTTGCAAAACGTGAAAAAGAAAAAAAATAGAAATGAAGGAAAAATTAGCTAAAAATAAAAACACGCATTTGCTAACACCGTGCATAATTTATTGCTTGCGTAGTTTTTCCGTTGGAAAAACCTCGCACACATAAAAGTCTGGTATTTTAATTATTTTTTCGCTAAATTTACGCAACAAACCATAGCACAACAACGTTAG